>JAUVLY010000019.1 GCA_030600505.1 Candidatus Falkowiibacteriota bacterium | reverse complement strand
GCTGGTCTTTGGAATGATGTGGGCGCGGCTACCAATATTAGTTATTCGTCCGGGCTTTCGGGGTCAAATGGCAACGCGATCACTTTGGATAAAGCCGCTGCCAATACCAACGCCTGGGCCAACGGCACCTGGCATGAGAATACTAATTTTACCGGTTCATTCTCTTTGACTAACAATAATTACACCGAGTTTGTATTTGCAATTGAAACCAGTAACGCCATTGTCGGTAAAACTTATCGTCTGCGCTTATTTAATAATACCGATAATAAGCCCTTGAATGCTTATGATAATTATCCCACATTTTCCACTGTTGCCAGCGAAACCAAGCGGTATTCCAAGGGATTCTATGCCAGCTTGCCGCCTAGTACCGATGACTTGACTTACTTCCTGGATCCGGAAGGATACGCTGACGTGCTGAGTGATGATTCTAATCGTGATAATGCTACTTCAACAGCGGCTTATCCAATATATTTATTTGCCACTAAGCATACAAACAGTACAGACGCGGCTTCTTCAACCTGGAACGGCCAGTCAAGTGTCGCGCCAACGGGCGTTAACGTAGTTTTACAGGTATATCGCTATGGGACTACCAATACCTGGGTTACACTAGACACCGAAGCCGCGGCTAGCGCTAATACGGATTTTGATTTAAACGGCGCTTTAAATTCTTCTTTATCCGAATATTACGCGGCCGGTAATTGGATCTTATGGCGGGTTTACCAAAACTCGGGCAGCCAAACTTTGAAAACAGATTATTATCAGGCCAATTTCGCGGCGCCAGTACCGGTAACAGAGCAGATCCACTACCGCTGGCGCGCTGATGATGGTGATGAAACGGCTGCCACTTGGCTGGAAGCGGAAGATGTGGGTAGCCCGACTGTTGGCTCAGGAATTGGCCAAGGCAGCACTACCCGTTTACGTATAGAAGTAGCCAATACCGGGGGCGGTAATGCTTCTGGCTATTCTTATCGTTTGGAATATGCCACTTCTTCCGACAATTGCGTAGCGGATTTTGACACCTGGACAACGGTACCGGTAACGGTTGCCGCCAGTGAGCATTTTGAGATGGTGGATAGTACTTATTTTAACGATGCTAGCTCTACTACCGCCCAGCTTAGCAATAGTGAGGGCTATGTATTTGTTACCGGCGACATGGTAGAAGACCCCTCTAATGCTTCGGCCGCTGTTACTTTGCCTGAAAACAGATATACAGAGATAGAGTATGTATTTTCGGTAACCAATGATGCTGTTATAGCTGCTACCTATTGTTTCCGGGTAACTAATATTGCTACGATTTTAAATAGTTATGATATCTATCCGGCACTTACTATAGCCGGCAGCACCAATGTCGCGCCTTCTTTTACGGCTGGCCCGTCGGACAGCGGTTCGGCCTCTACATCACCTACTGATTATGGCACTAACGTGAATTTTTCCGCTACGGCTAATGACGGTGATGGAGACAGTTATTATTTGGCGCTTTGCCAGACCAACAGTATTACGCCCGGGAACGACGCGCCGCCGACATGTAACAACGGGGAGTGGTGCGTTTCCAGCTCCACTGCCAGCGGAGTGGGCGCTAGTTGCTCCTACACTGCGGCAACCAGCACTGAGGTATTGGATTGGTACGCTTTCGCGTGCGACAAGATTTCCGGGTTTGGGATCGCAAAATGTTCCAATTATTCCCAGGGGACAGGCACGATAGCGAATTATTCCCCGTTTGTTATTAACCATCCTCCGGACTTTAGCAGTGTCGCGACTACTGACGACAATAAAGATCCGGGTGAGACCTATACGATCACCGCCACTGTCACTGATGGCGACACTGCTGGCGGGGCCGACACCATGGATCTGTTTGTGTGCACTCAAAATAGCGCGGTCGCGGGTGCCGGTTGCACCGGGGTCGGTAATATTGAGCTTTGTTCTGAGTCAGCTACTACTTCACCGAACGCGTCTTGTACCTTTTCCACTTCCACTCCGGCCATAGCCGGAACCTACACCTATTATGCCTTTATATTTGACAGCCATAATTTAGCCGCCACACCGGCCTCGCGGAGCGCAACATATACCGTGAATAACGCCGCTCCGGTTTTGGGTGGCTTGCTTCTGAATAACGGAAGCGCTATAACCTTGAACATTAAAGGGGCCGGCACTACTTCTGTTTCAACTGTTAATTTATCCGTGCTGGATGCCAACGGTTGCTACGATTTGGTTTCCGCGGTCGGGCGAATCTATATGTCCAACGCTACCAATGGCTTTAATTGCACGGCTGATGATAATGATTGCTACCATGCTGATGTGGGGAGTTGTGTTATTACCGATTGTGCCAGCAGTACCGATCAAACAGCTTCTATCACCTGTACGGCTGGCCTTGAATACTTTGCTATTCCGACTGATGATGATACCGCTTCTAATCCCTGGAAAAACTATAATTGGCTCTCTTACATACAGGTTTATGATGGTGCCAATTATAGTGCCACTACTTCGCCGGGAGTAGAGCTTGATATAACCCTGGCCCTTAGCGTGGAAGAGGCGGTTATTAATTTTGGCAGCGGCATGGATCCCGGGGATAATACCGGGACCGATAACGCCACTTCTACGGTAATAAATGCCGGTAATTCCCCAATAGACACGAATGTATCCGGTACGGACATGAGCGGCAATCCCTTTGGTTCAATTCCGGTAGGAAATATTAAATGGAATTTGGATAATTTTAATTACCCGGTTACCGGCACCCCTTTGTCTACCGGTGATGATAAAGCCGAAATAATCGCGCCCAAAGCTACCAGTACGGTTATTATTGTAAATGACGACATATATTGGGGTGTGGGCATACCATCTAACGCGTCCACCAGCGTGTATACCGGTCAAAATAGTTTTTCCGTAATTTTGGATGACAACGACTGGTAATATAAAGATTTATGAAAATATTTGAAAAACACATTAAAATAATATTATTTTTATTAATAATTATTCTTATTAGTGTTGTATTTATAATTCAACAACTAAGTAAAGACGTGCTTCTCCCAACTCAAAAAGAAGTGGTTCTCAAGGAGCTGGTAAAAGAAATTGATAATAGCAGTAAAATGACTATATTATTGTCCCTTAAGGAGCCGGGCAAGGAAACGGTTTCGGCAGTATCTGAGTCGCTCAAGGCTTGGGAAAAATTTGTGTTTGCCTTTAAGGACGATCAGCCAATCGAATATCAAAAAACCCGAGATTGGGAAAAGAAACTAATAATAATTTTGGAACATGCCAGAAAAGCCGATGAGTTGGTTAAAGAAAATAAACTCTCTCAAGCCGGAGAGGAGACAAAAATGCTTAGGAAAATATTTAAAAAGATCAAAGAAGAAAATGGCATTTTGGATATTAGTGACGAGATGATTGCTTTCTACGAGACTGGGAAAAAAATTACTGAGACCGATACAAGAGAAGAGGTAGCGCTTAACTTACCGGATTTGAAATATAGATTTACAGTATTAAAAGAATACAGCATTGATGAATCTTATGATGAGTTAATGAAAAAGCTGGAAGACATAATCGCTAAGCTGGATAAATTATTAGATGGACCGGATTTTAGGAAGGCCCAAAGCGAGCTAGCGCCGGTATTTATGGAATTATATTTAAAATATTAAAAATAAAGAATAAGTATTGAGAGAAGAAAAGGAGATTAAATTTTAATAAAAATAACAAAGCATCCCCAGTCATGCATTCTGTTTTGATGCAGTTTATTATGTGCGTGTTTAAGTTTGGATAAAACTAGCGTTTTATGGTATAGTATATATAATTATTCCCATGCAAAAAACAAGGAGTCCAATTAATTTTAAGAATTTTATTATTAGCCTGGTCCTGGCCATAGCGTGGGTGGCTGGGTTTTTTATTTGGCACGAATTATATATTGAACCGGTGGCCGCCCAGGACGAAGAAGAGGATAATGTCCCGCCTCTTATATATAATGTTAATATTTCCAGTATCAATGCCACCTCCTCGATTATTTCCTGGAAGACCGATGAGCTGGCTGATTCACTTATTAATTACGGTCTGGATAATGAATATGGTATTATCCGCGACCCTCGCGCCGACAAGCAGGAGCATATGATAATCGCCGAGAATTTAATGTCAGATACTCTTTATTATTTCCGGATAACTTCAGCTGATGGTAGCGGTAACCAGGGGATTTCCAGTGATTATACTTTTCATACTCTGAAAGATAAAGATGATCTGGACTATATGGGTTTTCAGGAGGACGTGACCGATGAAGGAACAGCCGGCCTTCATGAGATCGGAGTAGAGGAAATTTTGCAAGTCATAAAAAGCATTAGTTCAGAAGAAATATTGGAAGAAATTGAGGAGGAACTTAGGGAAACGGCCGAGGAGGTTATAAGTCCGCCGACAATTATTTTGGATTATGCCGATGTCGAGGTGGGAACCGACTACGCGATTATCACTTGGGATACCGACAAAGAGTCCAATACGATCGTGGCTCTGGCTGATGAAGAAGATTATGATGAAGAGGCGGCTGACCCTTATCGTTGGCGCGAAGGCAGCCCGAACGACCTTACTCTTGAGCATTGGGTGGAAATAACCGGCCTGACTCCGGCTACGGTTTATCATTTTCAGGTTTCCTCCGAATCAGTTCTTGGTTTAATCGGGTATAGCTCAGACAAAATTTTTAAAACCAAATCAATTTTGCCGGAAATATATAATATTCAATTATTTAAAGTAGAAGAAGAATCAGCCACTATCCGTTTTTCCACCAATGTGCCTTGTTCATCAATAGTTGAATATACCAATTTAAACACCAACGATACTAAACTGGAAGGAAATTCAAGCTATTTGACCGTTCATCTGATGCAATTAAATAATTTGATTTTTGATACTTATTATTCGTTTATTATTGAGGTCGAGAGTGAAAACGAGGAAAAGGCCGAGAGTGATCCGATTACTTTTATTACGATCAAAGACGAAGAGCCGCCCATAATTTCTAAGGTCAATACCGAGTCAACCCTGTATCCGGGTACGGAAAACAGGATTCAGACTATCGCTTCTTGGCGCTCGGACGAGCCGGCTCAATGCCAGTTGTTCTACCATCAGGGTTTGATAGTTATCGATGAGCCGCAATCGCTTCTCAAAGAAGAGGATTATGCCATTAAGCATGTCCAGGTAATTACCAATTTTTTACCGGCTGCGGTATATAAATTTTGGATCGTTTGCGAAGACGAAGCCGAGAATATTGCGAAGTCTGAGGATTTTACCATGCTTACCCCAACCCAGGAAGAAAGTATAATAGATATTATTATTAAGAATTTTGAATCAACCTTTGGTTGGCTTAAGAAAATTAAGATGTAAAATGCCACAACCAATTGTAAAAATTAAAGATTTGGATATTACCTATAATTTAGGTAAAGAAAACGAATTTAAAGCCACCAGTAATGTTTCTATGGAAATATATCCGGGAGAATTTGTCGCTTTTTTCGGTCCGTCCGGCTGCGGTAAATCAACGATATTTTACAGTATTCTCGGGATTTTGGAACCCTCGGCCGGACAGCTTTTGGTTAAGGGTGAAAATCCTTATTCCTTTTCATCGGAGGAAATGGTAAGGTTCCAGACCAAGATTATTGGCATTATTTATCAGGCTTTTTATCTGATCACCTCTTTATCGGTAATTGACAATGTTGTCCTGCCGCAGATTTTTCATGGCATTAGCCCGGGTAAGCGGCGGCGCTGGGCCAAGCAGATATTAAAGCGTTTTGGCATGGACGAACAGGGCGATAAATATCCGGACAATCTTTCCGGTGGCCAGTCCCAGCGCGTTTCCGTAGCTCGGGCAATGGTAAATAATCCGGATATTCTTCTGGCGGATGAACCAACCGGCAACCTGGATTCAATCTCAACCAGACAGGTAATGGAATCAATGGAGGAGATAAACATGGTTGATAAAAAAACAGTCATTATGATTACCCATAACGCGGCCCAGTTGTCATATTGCCACCGTGTATTTTATTTACGCGATGGCAAGCTGGAACGGACCGTGCCGAATCCGGAGAAGAAACAGATCGCGAAAATTGACAAGCAGAAGATTCTGGTAACCGAATTTGACCAGCTTTCCAAACTTTTTCCTTATGAAGAACCGGTTATCCTTAAGGTGAAGAGTTTGGTTAATTATTTGACCCAGGATTTTAATTATTACCAGTTGCAGCGCTTGGAAGATATAATTAAACTGGTAGTGGAGAGGAAAATTAGCCAAAAAGAATTTAAAAGTTTAATAATTAAAAAATACGACATGGGCGGAATTGACCTAGACGAAAATTTGGCCGTGCATATGTCCAAAAGAATTTATAAAATATTAAAGCAATCCGAAGATATTCGCCGGTTTAGGCGGCGGTTTCTGAATTCTAATTTTTTCTCCAGAGAAAATATATTAGTTAGAAATTTAACCGGGTTTGTAATAGAAGAATATGGATCTGAACTTAGCTTGGTCCAGCGCCGTCGGTTGAAGGATTTGGTTTATAAACGTATCTCCGGTTTGATCTCACGCCGGGACTTTAAAAACGCGTTAAGGGTTGAGTTGGAGGATGGAGGAGTAGGCTTGGGCAAAACCTGGTCGCGTAAATTGACCCGTTTTTTTGAGAAATTATTAATACAAGGGACCGATCCTAAAGGACACCATTAACCCTCTCCCCCAGCCCCTCTCCTAGACAGGAGAGGGGAGCAAAAAGAGAGGGGACGGCTTGTCCGCCGCAGCCTTGGCGAAGGCAGAGGGGTGAGGGACTAATTAACTAATCACTAAGTAACTATTCAACTAAAACCTATGATGCGTTTGGACGACATGTTAAAACTCGCTACCCGGATGTTTAGGACCCGGCCGGCCCGTACCTGGCTGACTATTCTTGGTATTGGGGTTGGTTTCGCGGCGGTAGTGATCTTGGTTGGCCTTGGTTTCGGATTGCAAGGCGTACTGCTTGAGAAGATCGTGTTTGGCGAAGCAATGTTGTCTTTAAATGTTATTACCCCGCCTTCCCGGGTGGTAGTGATTGACGACGAACAGTTGGATAAATTCCGGCAGTTACCTAATGTCCAGGACGTGGCGCCTTTGGCCAGTTTTACCTCTTTGATCACTTTTGGCGATTTGACCGGTAGTATTATGCTCAATGGGGTTGAGCCCAAATATTTTCGTTATGCCGGTTTGGTTGCCCAACATGGTGAGCTATTCGAAAACGGACAAACCGATTATGTATTATTATCATCCGCGGTACTCAAATTATTCGAAATGGAACCGGAGCAAATATTAGGCCAAAAAGCAAATTTTAAAGTTTTTTTGCCGGTGAAGGGGACAGATGATGAGATCCAGGAGATCCCTTTGCAAAAAGAATATGTTATTAACGGGATCGTTGAGGATGACGCTTCGATTTTCGCGTACATTGCCAGTGAGGAGTTTAGCTCCCGCTTTGTGGTGCCCTATTACGATAAGGCGCGGGTTAAAGTAGAAGACCGGATTTATCTTGACTCGGCTGAAACGCAAATTTTGGAGATGGGCTTTGTTGTAACCGCGCTTTCAAAAACCGTAGAACAAGCCAATAAAATATTTGCCGGTGTACAGATTACCCTGGCTTTGTTTGGCGCGATCGCTTTAATTGTTTCCGCTATCGGCATGTTTAACACCATGACGGTTACGCTTCTGGAGCGGACCAAAGAGATCGGAATTATGCGTACGATCGGCGGCTCACCCTTTAACATCAAGGTAATGTTTTTGACTGAGGCTATATTAATGGGTTTTCTTGGCGGTTTGGTCGGAATTGGAATCGGCGTGGGCGGGGGATTAACGATTAATTTTATGCTCAATACTCTGGCAACTCGGCTTGGAGGCGCTCCAATGGCCCTTTTTCGTTTTCCTTTATCGTTTTTAATTTTTATCGCGGTTTTTTCCGGAGTAATGGGTTATATTACCGGGCTTTTTCCCTCTAATCGCGCCGGGAAGTTAAATCCGTTGGATGCTATTAGATATAGTTAGACCTTGTCATTCTGAATCCCGAGTCTTCGGGATGAAGAATCTCGTGGATACAGAGACGAGATCCTTCGTCGCTTCGCTCCTCAGGATGACATCTTTTAAAACAAATGAAGATAAAGAAAATAAAAATAGTAATTTTAGGTTTTGTTATTTTGGCCGTAGGAGCAGCAATTATTTTGTTTTGGCCAAAAGACAATGTTAAAGAACCGGCACCGGTGGCTGTGCGCGACGTAGCGGATCGTTCATACGTGCGTTTAAGTTTGTTTAATACAATGTCGAATAAGATTAGTTTGGAAATTCCAGAGGATTGGGAAGGGTCATATCGGGTAAAAGATAGTGGGAATTTAGCCAGAATATTTTTTATTGACGGTAGAGACGGATGGGAATTACTCTCATTCAAACAGTTTAGCCAGGGCGAGTGGGCAAGTAATCAGGATAAAAATTGGCAGAAAATCAGGGATGATAATGAGTTAATTATAGCTTATAAACTATCCACAGGTGAGGGCCTAGGCTTGGATCAAGTGTCCACATACAACAATATGCTTTTTGATATTCAGGGATTGCTTGAATCAATAAAAATAAGATAATGAAAATATTGTCTAAAGTTAGTTAATATTTCGGGTAATTTTATTATTAAAAAAAGTTTTTATAAATTTTTAAATTTATTATTGTGTAAATTTTGACAAATTGTGTTATAATAATGTTAGAGATGTGGAAAAATTCACAGGACTGTTTTAATGCAAAAAAATAATAACACTAACATCTCAAACATAAAAATTCCCCATGGCTCAGAAAATTAAAAAACAAATCAAGAGGTCAATGCCTCTGTTTATTATACTTTGTTTGTTAACCAGCACAGCTTCATTGGGGCTGGTTTTTAATTTTAATTTTTCTTTGTTTGATTTGCATTTTAATAAGCCTCAAGCCAGTGCCCAGACCGGGGATTTTGCGACAACCACGGTAATAGTCAAGAACTCGGAACCGCAGTGGGCAGTCTATCCGGCAGAAGTACAGATTTCCACTTCAACCTCGCCGATCAATGTCGGCTATGCGATTAGCTTTACCGGAACCGCCAATGATGCTGAATCAGATGGTTATTATTTAGCAATTTGTTCCACTAATTCAGTAACCGCCTCTACGACTGGTGGTCCGCCGGTTTGCGGGGTGACTACTTTTTGTACTTCCACCTTAACCGTGGCCGGCAATCAGGCGACTTGCGAATATTCAAGCGTGGTTGATCCGGGCGCGGAAACAGAGGATTGGTACGCTTTTGCCTGTGATGACCATTCTAGCGAAGGCGCTTGTTCAGCTATGAGCCAGGGGGCGAATGCAGGCGTATTAGCCTCGTCTTCTCCTTTTTGGGTTAATCACGCACCAATATTTACCGGCGTGGCGGATGATGGCGGGCAAGACCCGGGCAACGACTATACGGTTACCGCCACGGTAACGGACAGTGATATTGTAATGGCCGGATTGGATTTATTAACGCTTTATGTTTGTAGCACTAACTCCTGGGCAACCTCAACCGGCTGCACGGCCACTACTTTTTGCACGGCTACTTCCACTTCGCCCAATATTATATGCCAGTGGGCTACGACCACGCCGGCCATAGACGAGACCTGGGATTATTGGGCCTTTGTTAAAGATGAGCATGAGATGCCGGCGACCGGCAATTCGCAAACCGATACTTATGTAGTGAACAATGTTGCCCCGACAGTTAGCAGCGTCATTCTGCAAAGCGGAATAGATATTACCTTAAATTTAAAAAATTCAGCTGAAGTACTGGCAACCGCGACCGCGGTTATTGCCGACAACAACACCTGCCATGATATAGTTGGTGCTACCAGCACAATTTATTGGTCCGGAGTTACCGGCCTGCATAATTGTACGGCTGATGATGATGAATGCTATGATATTGCGCAGGTTAATTGCGCGTATGAAGCCGGGTCTTGCTCCGGCACTTCCACTACCGCCACCTATACTTGTTCTACTACTATTGCTTTCCATGCTATTCCGACCGATGGCGCGGGCGGAGACTACCCTTATAGCGGCACGGATTGGCTGGCCGCTATTCAGGGGATTGACGATGATGGAGCGGTCGGTGTCGGTACTACCACCATTGGTGCTGCCGTCCATGTAGAGACTTTGCTAGCCCTAGAGGTACAGGAAACAGAAATTAATTTTGGCTCGGTCAGTGGCGGCGCGGATACCGGAACCGATAATGGCACGACCACGATGGAGAACTACGGTAACGCACCGATTGATAGCAGGTTTCGAGGGGATGACCTTTGGCAAGGCGTGATTGAATATATTGGCGCTGATCAACAGCGTTATGGCACC
>JAUVLY010000007.1 GCA_030600505.1 Candidatus Falkowiibacteriota bacterium | reverse complement strand
GTACGCGAATTGGTGATATAAAAATCAACCCGGTCGGCCGCTTGCCTGTCCCAGATACGGACGTAATTCAATATCAGGGAAATTATTTTCTTGAAATATTTATTATAGCTAAGTTCATTGATATATTGATGGGTATCGCTCCAGAGATATCTGGTCGGCGTATGGCAGTAGCAAACATGAAAGGTATCCGGAGCAGTAATTACCCCCTTAGCAAAGGAACTGGTACTGGATATTACCAAGTCATAAGGCCGCAGATCAAAAAACTCAACTGCCATGGGCATAAAAGGCATAAACCAGCGGTAAAAACGCTTGCCTCCGGGCAGACGCTGAATTATGGAAACCTCTATCTTGCGGCCAGGAAAAAAATCGTCAATTACTTTCTGGTCGTACATCAAAGTATAGATCGGCGCGTCCGGGTACATGGCAGCTAAAACCTGCAACACCTTTTCGGCGCCGCCTCTTTGCATCAAATGATCATGGATCAAAGCAACCCGCATGAAATTTTTAATTTTTAAAACTCTAATTAAACAAACTACCATGATTTGTCATTCTGAACGGAGCGGAGCGAAGTGAAGAATCTCGTGAATATAGAGACGAGATCCTTCGTCGCTTTGCTCCTCAGGATGACAATAGTCTTAATATTATAATTGTTATTCTACCTTTCGGCCCCGGAGTACGGCAAACGGTGTTCTAAGCAGTATAGCCAAATCAAAGAGTAATGACCAATTCTCTATATAATAAGTATCCAATTTAACTTCTTCTTCAAACGACAGATCACTGCGGCCGGATATTTGGGCCATACCGGTTATTCCCGGCTTTAGGGTTAATACCTTTTTATGATGTCTCTCGTATTTGGCTGTTTCCAAGGTCATATGCGGCCTGGGCCCAACCAGGGAAATATCACCCTTAAGTACATTAACTAGCTGCGGCAATTCGTCCAAGCTCCAACGGCGAATAAATTTGCCAACGCGCGTTACTCTGGGGTCACCCTGAATCTTGTGCAATGGGTCAAAGAGGCGGGTATTTTGAGCTTGATTGGCCATCAGTTCTCCAAGCATTTTATTGCCTTCCCTGGTCGCACTCGGGCCTTCGCCGTCGCAAAGATGGGATAACATGGAACGAAATTTATAGAAAAGAAAACGCCTGCCATATTGCCCGGTGCGATAATCCAGATAAAAAATCGGCCCCCGAGAATCAATCTTGATTATTATCGCGGTTATAATAAAAACAGGCAAAAGCAAAACTATTAATATCAAAGCTCCCAGGATATCAAAAAACCGCTTAATGATCCGGCCCCAGCCGTCCAGCGGTGTTTTCTTTACCTCCATAACCGGGATCCCGGCGATTTCATGCGCTTCGGTCTTAAGTACTTTTGTACCCAAAAGGTCAGCCGCGTACTTAAAGGCAATATGATGTTCATCGGCAAAATCAAACATCCTGAGTGTCTCCACCTTGGATAAATTGGGATCGCTCTGAATAATTTCGTCTATTTCTTTTATTTTAATCAATTCGGCCAGTTCCTGGGCGGTTTCAATATTAAAATCACGAAACCTTTTTACCACATCATAACCGGAGCGTGGTGAGGAAGAAAATTCCTGGATTAAATTATCAGTGGTTTTGGTATTGCCAACAAGAATAACTTTATGCACGCCAATGCCGGTCCTAAACAGCTGGCGCTGAATAACCCTGATCACAGCGCGGGCAAACGAAATATACGCGATGGATAAAACAAAACTGGCCAGCACTATAAAACGTGAATCAAACAATTCGTGGCGGATAAATATGAGTACCACTACCAGCATAAAGCCGGTCGAACACCCTGATACCACCCGGTACAGCTCTTTTACCAGAGATCTGGAGCTTCTGATCGAATACAGCCCGCTTAAAGCGAAAATTATTAACCATAAAACCGCCACTACAATGACGGCTTGTAAATATTCGTTTAACCCCAATTCAAAAATCGCCGGCCTGTACGCCTGAAAAAAATCCGCATAGCGGATATAGTAGGCGCTCATTCCGGCCAGAACGATCATTATAAAGTCCAAAGGCACTAAAAGAAATGAAAAAATTAATTCCGACTTCTTCATGTTATTTCGCTTCGCGAAAACCCCTCTACGAATTGGGCACATGCGAATTTTAAATTATATTATACGAACAAAATTCATGTATAACACTATATTATTCGCATGACCCGCATTCGTAGTTGCGGGATGTGCGAAGCACGATGACATATATTTCAAAAATATCAGGGCAAGCTATAAGCCGGATTCTGTCTAGTATAGCCATTTATCTGGGACGCTTGTTGCCAAACGCCTCATGCGAACCACTTTTCCTCTCATAACTCATAACTTGGAACTCATAACTCTTTTGAATCGGCCCCAAGGGGGTCCGGCCTATTTTAAGTTATGAGTTATGAGTTTTGAGTTACGAGAGTTTGTTCTTGCTCCAGGCAGGGTTTACCACGCACCCATGTCACCATGGGGCGAAGCTTGTAGCTACTTGTCTCGAGAACAAATAACACCAAGCAACTTTTCACCTTTTTCTCTCATAACTCATAACTCGTAACTCGTAACTAATTATATTATCTAAAAAAAGTTATGAGTTATGAGTTATGAGTTCCAAGAAATAGTATAGTCTCTGCGGCACTTTCCCTAGGGTTACCCCTGGTGGGCGTTACCCACTGCCAATTCCACTGCTCCGCAGTGGTCCGCTGATTTTACGCGGATTGCTACGCAGATGTTACGCTGATTCTTTCAGCGTTAATTCCGCGTATTGATCCGCGTTCTATCCGCGGTCCATTGCGAAGCAATGGGTAGAGTCCGGACTTTCCTACCAAAAATCGAAAAACGAGATTTGATTAGCTATCCACTTACCCTGATATTTATGAAATATAAATAAAATGATCTAAAATTCGCATGCGTGCCCTTCCGTAGCTTTAGCGTAGGAGGGTGCCCCATTTGTAGTGGGGCTTTTTGCGCCAGCAAAAATAACATAAATAACACTCGTAATATATCAGAAACAAGTCAAAAAGTCAAGCTTATTTTAAAACAAAATTAAAAGCGGGTTGATTGTTGTAGAGACGAGGCATGCCTCGTCTCTACAAAAAAACCCGCTTCCTTTCGCTTTAATATTGCTTAATCCACAACAATAACCACTCCCTCTTTGTCACAAATATTAATTGGCATTTTCCATTCTATTTCTTTAAACTTTTGTAAAGCGTAAGATGAAAACCGAGTATTAAGCAACTTCATTCCTTTTTGGGTGATATCAATCAAAATTATCGGTTTTTTATTATCTTGGTCCCAATTAATATTATACTCTATGCATTTCCGCTTCTTTAAAAGATCTAAAGCACGCCTCATTTTATAATCTATTTTTGTAGGATACTTCATGCAGTAGTAAAGCAAATTCGTAAGAAATTCATAATTTCTTTTTCGTGATTCCATATTCACCTCCCGTTGTTAAAAGGTCAAATTCAAAATATAATATTAAAAAGAATTATTTTTTATACCTTGCCTGATATTTTGCATTAAGTCAAGATAAAATTCCAGATTATTAAGTGTAGCCAAACGCTGACCCAAAGGCTCTTTAATTTTAAATAAATGATGTAAATAAGAGAGCGAGTATTCACGAAGTTCCGGCAACTTACTCTCCGCATTAATCGGTAATTTAGAATTCTTAAATTTCGCATTATTAATATTTATAGTTTTGTAGAAGTTTAGAATTTGGAATTTGGAATTTGGTGCTTGTTTGTACCCAGGGGGCATTTTATAATTTGGGATTTGTAATTTGGGATTTCTCTTCCAACGGAAGAGTCTTCCATGCCTTCCTTCCCTGGTTGGTATAACGCAGTCAAACATATCCCAGCCTAGTTGAGCGCACTTGACTATATCCTCCGGAGTGCCGACACCCAAAGCAAAGCGAAGAGAATCCTTGGGAATTAATTCAGCCGTGTACTTAAGTATCTCTCCTAAAAAATTACCCTGCTCATCAACCGGCCGGGCGCCAAAGCCATAGCCGTCAAAACCAATATCTGTAAGGCCCCGGGCGCATTCACGGCGCAAATCCTTACTCATTCCGCCCTGGATCACGCCAAATAACTTAGGTCTTTTATCCTCCCTGATCTTTCGTTTCTTTATCTGTTTTTCATATTCTATTTTGCACCGCTCAGCCCAGATAAGCGTCCTCCTGACCGCGGCTTGGAGCTTCTTGTCACTTGAATCATTGGGCGGACAATCATCCAAGCAAACCATCATATCCACACCCAACTCAAACTGAATTTGAATCGAGCTCTCCGGCGTTAAAATGTGGGCAGAGCCGTCAATTGGAGACTTAAATATTGCACCATTATCCGTGATCTTTCCCATGCCGGATTTATTGTGGAGAAGGGAAAATACTTGGAAACCACCGCTATCCGAAAGCAAGGGCCCATTCCAATTCATAAAAGAGTGGATTCCTCCCGCCTTTTTGATTACTTTCATCCCTGGTTGAAGATAAAGATGCAAGGTATTAACTACCATCGCTCCCACCCCGGCGCTCTGCACACTAGTCCCTTCCACGCCCTTTACCACTCCCCGAGTAGCATCAGGCATAAAAAAAGGAGCACTTAGAGAACCATGTGGGGTTTCTAAAACTCCTAAGCGAGCTTTGGATATTTTTGATTGTTTTAATATCTTATACATAAGAGAAAGCAGAAAGCAGAAAGCAGTTGCTAAGGATCTTTCTGCTTTCTATTTTCTATTTTCTGCTTTCTATCATCATCTACTCAACTATCCCGTCCCCACGCCCTATTTCATCACCCTCCAGCTTAGTAGTCTGGGCTTTGCTGGTTTTATTAATTTCATCGTCTGTCTCAGCGTCTGTTGCTGACGCCTTAGCTCCGGGCAAAAGGACCATTATTTTATTTTTATCATCCTCTGTCGGGGTCACTGTGATGCTGAATTCCGCCGACGCGGCAAATACGGTAATCGGTAAACGTCCAATATCCCAAACAATCGCGTGCAAGCTGTTATTATAACTGACATCCCCCAAAGTTGCCCTCTCTTTTTCGTTCCATTCTACATAATCCGGCAAAATCACAGAAACTACCAGATCGTTTAATTCGTGCAGATTATTTTTAATTTCCCAATATACTTTATAACTGCTTGTTTCCCCTACTTTTGGCGGGTGCGGCCCGGTCCCGACCGGAATATTATCCTCACTAAAATAACGCACTGCTTCTATCAGCTTTAAATCACTATTGATCCGATTGATAATCGTATTGCTTTTGTTATCCGACTCATCTTCATCAGACGCGCCTTGGCTCGTCTCTACAGTTTCATCGTCCGGCGCTTTCCCCACATTATAATGGGCGTAGCTTTTTACCTGGTATTCTTGCCCCTCGTCCAGTTTACCGGCCACTACTACCTGAACCGAAAAATCAATAGTTCCTTCTTCGTGTTTACTGACAACTTCCAAGTCCGGGATCTCTGCCTTGCTCCAGGTAATCGTATGGCCTTTTTCCTCTCCCTTGTTTACATCTTCCAGGGTGCTAAAATCCAAAAAATTACTCTCTAACACTGCCATTATTATTACATTGTTTAAATCGGTTTCCCCTTTATTGTTATAAACAATAGAATAATGCAAAGTATCGCCAAAATCAACCCCTTGGTCTTCACGCGAACCGTTGATAATAAGGGTCAAATTTAAATCGCTCTTAAGTACTTCCAGGCTAAGCGTCTCCTGGAGAAACGCCCGGTATTCATTCTCGCTGGTCGGCTTCTCAAACAATAGTACTATCTCTTCGGTGTCGGAAACTTTATCTTTAACTATAAATTGAAATGGTATAAATTGGTCTTCGGTATTAGCGCCTTCTACCTGCCAGACACCGGGCCGGGGCATGATAAAAGTAGCTTGGTTTTCATCTTTTTTGTCACCGACAAAATCAACTATTTCAATATTCTCATTCGGTTCCATGGTAATCCGGAAATCACTGATGTAATTATTGTCGCTGGCATTAAAATGAATCGTAGCATCATGCTTCTCGCTAACAAGGGCGGTCGGAATATAGTCAATATCAATCTCCAGGCCAATATCCCGGATCGCCGTGGTCAATGAAGTCTCTTTTTTAAACTCAGAAGAAAAATTAACCGGCGTATAGCTGATTTTGGCAAGGGCTATTCCGATTTCCTCCTCGTTACCAACCATCATGCCCTTTATCTTGACAGTATTAAGCGACTGGGCCGGAATAGAAAATATCTCCCAAGCGCGATTCTCTTCGTGCTTGCTGGTTGGATAAGAATCCAAATAAATAAAATTGTCCGGGTAAGTGACCTCAAGGCGTGCGTTTGTAATAACTACATTGCTTAAATTCTTATAAGTCAAATTATAAAAAAACTCTTCTCCGGCAGTCACTTCACTCGGTCCCTCAATACTAAAATCAAGCGCGGTCGCGTCAGTTCCGCCATTAATAAAAAAATAATTATAAAAAATATAAATCCCGCCGCCGGCTAAACCAAAGAAAAAAATAAACATCAATGTCCAGTAAACAAAGCCACGGCGCTTCTTAACTTCAATTTTTTTCACATCCACTACCTTGCCATCATCGTCCTGGTAAATCTCATTCAGGCTCTCTTTGATCTCCTCTTCTTTCTCCGGCTGCTGTGGATCAATAAATTCGCCCTCGCTTTCATTCGCTTCCTCTACCATCTCCTCAAATTCCGCCACCTCGGCATCATTAGGCAATGGCCGCTTAGTGAATTTGGCCACGCTGGACTCTTCCAGGCTTACCTTAATATCATTATTTTCCTCTTCGTTTTTTTTCTTAACCATATTTTACTTTTAAATATTTTACTCAAGTATTGTCATTCTGAGCGAAGCGAAGAATCTCGTGGATGTAGAGTCGAGATCCTTCGTTGCACTCAGGATGACAATATTGCCCTACCAGCCTACCGCCCTACTGCCTACCGCCTAGTTTCATTATCTCATCAGTCTTAATTTTGGTTTCTTGCTCAATAAAAAATTTATTAATACCCGGTATCATTGTCAGCCAAGCGCGGATAAGATCAATAATTTTCTTTGCCTTTACTTTGCCCTCAAGCAATATTTGGTTTATTTTTTTGGCGGTTTCTTCACCGACCCGTTTGAATTCCATTTGCGTCGGCTTATCCATTTTCATATAATATTTATCAATATCTTTTGACATTACTTCTTCTATCTCCTTTTGTCTTTGGGCAACGGGCCGGCTAGCCACGCCCGGACGGATAAGCTCCGGCCCAGCCTTGCCTTCGCTTAAGCCGGGTAGTTCTGTTTTATTGTCACTTGGCTTTTCAATTTTAGAGTCAGACGGCAATTCAAAATCTTTCACGCCATCAGGCGGGCTAATCTTTTCTTGATTTTCCGGACTGGGCGCTTTTTCCCGGTTTCCCCGCAAATTAACAACCTCCAGATGGTCTGGTTTTGGTTTTGTATTAGGCATTTATGTTATTTTTACTGGCGTAAAAAGCCGCAACCGCGAATGCGGCACCCGCCTACGCTAAAGCTACGGAAGGGCAAGCATGCGAATAATATCTTAATTTATTATACCATATTTTCCCAAAAAATAAAAAATCCTGACTTTCACATCAAGGATACTAATATTGCAAACTATACTGATAATATTTTGTATATATCTTTAAGCGTTTCAACTTTAACTAAACCCCTTCTTAATTCGCACGCACCCGCTAAGCCGGATACATACCAGCATAAATGCTTACGCATCTCCAAAATACCTTGTTTGCCCTTTAATTTATAAACTAATTCAGCATGTTTTTTCGCGGTTTTAAAAATAAATTTTTGAGTTATGAGTTGTGAGTTATGAGTTGTGAGATTTTCAAATATCCAAGGCCGTCCCAGCGCCCCTTGCCCAATGCCCACACCATCAGCGCCAGATTCTCTGAGCAACGATTGAGTGTCTTCATAGTTTCTTACCCCTCCGTTCGCGATAACAACTCCGCCAAAATAATTTCGCGCTTTTTTAATTATCTTAGTATCAACCGGCCCGGAAAAACCTTGGCCAGCACTCCGGCCATGAATCATAAGAGCGGCAATATCCAAATCCTTCATATAATCTAAAAATTTCAAAATATCAATATCCTTAACCTTGCTGCGTGTTTTAATAGACACAGGCAAATCAGTTGAATTAACAACCGCCTTGATAACTTCTTTGCTTTTTTTCAAATTCTCAAACAAAGCAATACCCGCCCCTTGCTTAACTACTTTAGGAACCGGGCAGCCAAAATTAATATCAATCCCGTCGGGTCTCATCTGCTCCTGAATTAATTCAGTAGCAACGCTGAAATGCTTTGACTCTGAGCCAAACAGTTGAACCACATAAGGCCGCTCCACTTCATCAAATTTCATTAACTCTAATGTTTTCTTATCATTATAAAAAAGCGCAGTCGCGCTTATCATCTCCGAATACAGCACATCCGCGCCAAAACCCTTACACATCTGCCGAAACGCCGAATCCGTGATCCCGGCCAGCGGTGCCAAGGCGTAGAAAGATTTTTTCAAACTTTGATAAAAATTTTTCATAAAAAAATCGCTTTTAACAAGCGACTTATTTTCTAAGGTAATAAAATTATAAAGCCATTATTTCTTTTGCTTCTTTATCAGATATTAACTTACGTTTTTTTAGTATCTCAACTAATCTTTTTATTCTCGTATCTTCTATTAAGTCTGTTGTTACTTCTTTTTCCATTAAATTACTATTATTCTAAGTATTAATATTATACTTTAAAAATCTTTAAAAGTCCAATAAAAAATCTAATTATTGATTTAATATTCTGTATGACGCCAAACATTTTTCTTTGTCACCCGGGTCAGTGATCGGCTCGCAAACCCTATCGGTCTTATATTTTCTTACTACTTCATGAATACATTTCTCACGAGTTCCCTGGCTGGTAATATTCTTGCCGCAATGCGAGGCATCGCGCTGATACTGGGCCACGTTCAGGATGCAATTAAACTGTTTTTCACTGTTTTCAATATTTTTGCATAATAAAGCATTATCAGCTTTTTTTGAGGCAGACAAGTAGCATTCTGCTTTTTTGTTATCGCTCAAATTCATACTTAAACATAGGTCCATTTGCCCGGTTTCTTTTGCGATTTCCATATAACACTCATCCATATAAAAACTGCTATCTTTGATCTCATCGCATATTGATACCTCTCCCTTTGCAATCGCCACTTCGCTGTAACACATATTTCTAAAACCTGTGTCAACTATATTAGCACAAATCCCCTTGTCACGCTTCTTTTTTGCCACCTCTTTGATACACAAAGGAATAGCACTATAATTAACTTCATCACCAATTATATCTTCACACAAAGCCGCATCACCTAACTCTTTGGCCATTATGCTAATACATATTCCCAGATGATCTTCATCTGTATGCTCGTAACAAACTTTAACGTTTTTTTGGTTCATGGCAATATTATTTATACAATTGACTTTCCATATTTCTTGTGCCACCGGAATCTTTTTACATATTTCAATGCTCTCAGCAATAACACCAACTTCTTTATAACATTCCGCCATCGATCTTTCATTTTCTATGTTATCACAAATTGTTTCATTTTTTTTATTTTTTGCGATTTCCATATAACACTTTCTTTTGTCATACACACTTAGACCATCTTTGGCACATAAACTTTCATTCCCAGATGCAATTCCGACATCCACAAAACAAGACATCTTAAGCTTCTCATCATCATTAATTTCTTCACATATATCTTCTTTTCCCAGACCGGCAGCAACTGTTTTAAAACAATTATTCATTCGCCTTGCGTCACCAATTATCATTTTGCATGCTTTAGGATCATTTGTTTTTTCCGCTACCCTGTCCAGGCATTTATTTTTTCTCCTTAATTCATTGTTAGCATCTTCATCTTTTATCGCCAAACACATGCCTTTGTCTCCTTTATCAACTGCTCGCTGGATCTCTTCATCCGGCGCGAATATCTCCCATATATCACAGCCGGTTAATACCAAACTAAATGATAATAATAAACAAACCAACAAAACTTTTTTAATTTTCATAAATTTTATTCAATTATTTTTTTACCACTCTCATCCCTCCTTTTGTATCTTCAATGCTATAACCCCGCTTTTCGATCTCTACTCGTAACCTATCTGACTCATCGTAATTATTTTCCATCCGAGCTTCCACCCGCTGAGCGACAAAAGATTTAATATCTTCCGGTAATTCAATATCTTCATCAACTTGGTCTAGTTTAAGCCCCAGCACTCTATCAAAATCTAAAACAGTAGCTAGCTTATCCCGGCCTGATAAATCCGACTTAAGCATTTCTTGAACAACCGCTAAAGCTTTCGTTAAATTCAAATCATCGTTAATTGCTTTAAAAAATTTATTCTTATATCCCTGATTAACTTCTCCAGGTTCATCATTGCTTAATTCCCGTACCTGATTTTTTAAATGCCTTAACCCGTCTTCCGCGGCCTTTAAACTATTAAATGTAAAATTCATTTGCTTACCATAATGAGTCTGCATGCAAAGATAACGAAAAGCCAAAGACTTAAATCCCTGTTCTTCTAAATCTCTTAAGGTGTAAAAATTCTTATACCTTTTGCTCATTTTAACCCCGTCAACCAATAAATATTCATTGTGAAGCCAATAATTTACCGGCTGGTCAACATTACATCCGATAACGCTCTGCGCTATTTCATTTTCATGATGCGGAAACTTTAAATCTACCCCTCCCGTATGAATATCAAAAGGCATACCTAAAGTTTCCTGGCCCATGGCAGAACACTCAATATGCCAACCCGGCCGGCCCGGCAAAGACTTACCATCTAATTTGTAATCCCAAAACGGGTCACCTTTCTCCTGATTTTTCCACAAAACAAAATCCTGCACATTTTCCTTTTCATATTCATCAGCATCAATTCGCACACCGGCTTTAAAGCCGTCCATATCAAGATTTATTAATTTGCCGTATTTATAATTTTTGTAATATTTAGCAACATCAAAATAAACCGAGCCGTCCTTGATATACCCATATCCAGCTTTTACTATTTTATTAATTAAAGCTTGCATTTTTTCTACATACTTTTGATCAGCCGCGTGCGGAATAACATCGGGCTTCTTGATGTTCAACTTTTTCATATCCTCCCAAAAATATTTCTCATACTCTGCAGTAAATTTCTTTAACGCTTTATTCGGATCAAGCTCGGAATATTTTACTTTGGAATCCCTTATTGTTTTATCATCAACATCAGTAATATTCATTACCCATTTTATCCGAGTTTCGCCATAATTATATCGCAAAGTTCTTGCCAGTAAATCTGCAAAAATATAAGCACGCATGTTGCCAATGTGCGCGTAATTATAAACCGTTGGCCCGCAAGTATATAGGCCGACCTTGTCCTTTTTTATTGGCTTAAACTCCTCTTTTTTTCTACTTAAAGTGTTGTATAAATATAATGTTTTCATATATATCAAGTTTAGCCTGAATTATGCTTTTTATCAAGAAAAAACCCCGACTAAACTATAGCGGGGTCTTGAAATTTAAATATCTATTATATTTAATTAAACAAATTCGTGCTTAGATATTTCTCCCCTCTGTCCGGGAAGATGGTTACAATTTTGCTTGCCCCGCCTCGGCGGTGGCCTGAGTCAATCTTCTCCGCTATTTTTATGGCTCCTAACATAGCCGCACCCGAACTCATACCAACAAAAATTCCTTCCTTCTTCGGAATTTGCCTAGCTATTTCGTAGGCTTCTTCGGTGTCAACCATAATAATATCGTCAAGCTTGGATTTGTCATACAAAGCCGGCACGATTGCCTCTTCCATATTCTTAAGGCCCTGAATATAATGCCCTTTTTTTGGCTCAACCGAAACTATTTTAACGTGCGGGTTATATTGCTTAAGGTGCTGGCCTACCCCCATTAGCGTCCCGGAAGTACCGATGGCGGCCACAAAATAATCTATCTCGCCATTAGTCTGTTTCCATATTTCCTGGGCAGTTGTTTCATAATGCGCCAGCTTATTGCTTTCATTCTTAAATTGATCGGTATAATAATATTTATTTGGCTGGGCTTTTATCAACTCACGAACTTTTAATATCGCGCCGTCAGTTCCTTTTTCACCTGGTGTAAGCGTTACTTTCGCCCCAAAGGCACGGATCATTTTTTGCCGCTCTATTGAAACCGCGTCACTCATTACAATTTCTACCTTGTAGCCCTTAATCGCGGCTATCATAGCCAAAGCTATGCCAGTATTCCCACTGGTAGCTTCTATTATTGTCTTATCAGTAGTTAATTTTCCACTCGCTTCAGCTGCTTCGATCATTCTAAGGGCGACCCGATCCTTGATCGAACCGCCAGGATTTCGGCCTTCGAGTTTAGCGAAAATATAAACTTTATCCGGTTTAGGATTTAATTTATTTATTTTTACCAAAGGCGTATTGCCAATAGTCTGTAAAATGTTTTGATAAATCATAATAGATATTTAAAAAAATAGCGTTTTTAACGGATTGATGATTAAAAAAAGCTATCGCTTTTAAGACGGCTTTTACCGCGGATTTAACGCGGATTTCTACGCGGATTTAACGCGGATAATTAATTCAAATTATTTTAGTTTATTTAAGCAGAAATGTCAATTTAAAGGTATTATTTTAATAAACTATTCTTAATTTTTAATTCTTAATTCTTAATTGTCTCTCAGCCAGCTTTTATCCTGCCTGACTAATAATTCTTTAGCCTTAAGCGGGTCGGCCATTATTTCGAGTACTATTTTTTCCATCCTCACTCCTTGGCTGCCCTTTACCAAAATTAGATCACTTTCTTTTATCCTATCCTGAAGAAAATGACCGGCTTGGTCGGAGTAAGCAAAATTAAATATATTGTCGCTTAACATTCCTGCCTCTTTAGCACCACGGGCAATGTCACGCGCCCGTTCTCCGACCACAATTAATTTATCAACTTCGCATTTAAACACGTATTTACCAATATCGCGGTGCATAGATTCGGAATACTTACCCAGCTCCAACATATCACCCAAGACCGCAAACCGGCGCGCCCCAGGGATAAGCGGTATACGTTTGAGAACGCCTAAGGCGGCCCGCATTGATTTTGGCTCGGCGTTATAAGAATCATCCAAAATTGTTGTATGTTTAATGCCGTCAATCACTTTCATCCTGCCTTTAGGCGATTCATACAATCTAAGGGCCAGCGCTATCTCACCTAGGGTCTCGCCCTGGCTGATGCCGACCGCAGCCGCGGCCAAGGCCGAATAAACAACACCCGGGCCAAATACGCCGGGCAAAGTCACTTCCACGCTACTCTCCAAGTAACTTAAACGAAATTTTACTCCGGCCAAACCCTTAGTGTCCTTTGTCTTTTTAAAATCATAGCTAATCTTATCCGCCCTAATATCGGCCTGCTCTTCCAGGCCGTATGTCAATTTTTTAGCCGGGCTTTCTTTTAGGCTCTCTTTACTGGCAATATTATCATAGTTTGCAATCGCCCAGCCGCTCTTTGGGATAGCTTTAAGCAACTTGGCTTTTTCCTGCCGCAAGTGTTCGCGCGATTTAAAATACTCAGCATGCACCGTACCGACCATAGTAAGCACCCCTACCTGACAATCAACAATACTATTTAAATAGTCCATGTCTCCCGGCTTATCAACCCCCATTTCGAGTACCAATATTTTGGGATAATTTTGATCTTTGAATATTATTAATTTTAGCGCGCGATAAAAAACCACTAACCAGCCGAGAATATTTTTTCCCGGCGCGGTCGCGTTAATAATCGTCAGCGGCACGCCCAGCTCATTATTATAATTTTTTATACTGCGCCGAACATTGTACTTTACCTTAAGTACCGTATATATTGCCTCCCTAACGCTTGTTTTACCAACACTCCCGGTAACGCCGATGATTTTCGGTTTATACTTGGCTAATATTATTTTAGCCAGTATTTTAAGTTTTAGTTGGATTAATTTTTGCATTGTTACGAATTATTTTGTTACGAATTACGAATCATTACGAATTTACGAATAATTTTTTGTCATTCTGACAGGGAAATTATAAGTTTTCTCAACAAAAATATAAATTCTTATTAATATTGTAACACAGTATTCGTAAATTCGTAATGATTCGTAATTCGTAACTACCTCTCCTTCGGAATTTGAAGATAGTCCAAAATAAATTCAGCAATCTCTCCAA
>JAUVLY010000142.1 GCA_030600505.1 Candidatus Falkowiibacteriota bacterium | reverse complement strand
CTACGCGGATTAATTTTCCGCGTTAAATCCGCGTAGTGTCTGCGTAACATCTGCGGATGAACTTGAATACTTTGAGTTTTCTGTATTTAAAATAAACTCTATATTTCCATCAAATTTTTCAACCTGTTCCTCCACCCCCGCGATCCGCCCCTGATTATATGAAATATATAATCCGAATCCTATAACCAAAAACAACAAAAAAACAGCCATAGAAATGGCTATTTGCTTCCAAGTTGCCGCGAACTTATTATTTCCGGTACGTACCATGGTACGTACCACGCTTGATTCTGGGACTGATTTCTTGCTTAAATACTCCTGATATTTATCATATTTCGCGTCATGGGCATGCTGCTCCAGATATTCGCTAAACCACAGCTGGCAAGTATAATAATTCCTGCCGATCCGTTTAGCTTTTAATTTCCCGCGCTGAACCAACTGCGACAAATACGCGGGACTATAAATATCCTCTACGCTAAACTTGCGCAGAGGAATCAACTTTTCTTGCGATTTTTTAAATTCCATGCTTTTATTCGCATGGGCGGCATTTGTAGCGCCGCGTCTAATTCTATGCATGGGGACTGTGTAATGCTAATTTAAGCAATAAATTTACCTATGTATTATCTTTTCATGATGTTTTTGTTTTATTTTTACTGGTTTTTTATTATTGTTTTATATACAGTTAATTACTAAATTTGAAATAATAGTTATTCACAATTATAACATAATTCCCCTTGTTTGGTAAATAGACCAATAAATAACAAATCACAAATAACAAATAAATAACAAATTCAAAATTCCAATGACCAAAACTGTTTTGAATTTGTAATTTAGTGCTTGATATTTATTTGTTATTTATTATTTGGGATTTAATTTTTGCGTTAAAATAAAAAAATCTCAGTGTTTCCACCGAGATTTTATAAATATTCAGTTACTAATTAACGTTTACTCCATTGCGGTGCTCTTCTCGCCTTTTTCAGTCCTGGTTTTTTTCGCTCTTTTTTCCTGGCATCACGGGTGATCCAGCCCTTAGCCTTTAGGCTTGGTTTAAGCTTCTCGTCAAATTTAACTAAGGCAAGCGCAAACGCGTGGCGAATCGCTTCAGACTGCCCCTTTTTACCGCCGCCATGTACCAGACAGGAAAAATTAAAGGTCTTTAAATTTCCGGTCAGCTTAAGCGGCTGAAGGACAATAGACTGTTGTATAACGGAAAAATACTCTTTTAAAAGCTTATCGTTGACAACAATTATACCGGTGCCTTTCTTAAACATTCTAACCCTGGCAGATGCTCTTTTTCGCTTCCCGACCACGCTGGTATAACGCCCTTTAAGCTTAGGCGCTTCTTCTTTCACAATAGGTTTTGATTTTTTCTCTTCTTTATCCATATGCTATAAAATAAATTTGTTTGAGCCGGGCGTCCCGCCCGCGAATTTAGAAGCTTTTAACGTCGCAGGCCAGGAGGCCTTGCTCCAACATATCTTTGTTTTTATTTATTTGATCTTTAATCTTTTTAACATCTCCTTACGAAACCTTACCGCCGGCAACATTTTTCTAACTGCTCTTTTAAGCACATCACCCGGGTCACCGGCAAACACGTCAGACAGTTTTTTCTCCTTAAGCCCGCCCGGATAGCCGGAATAGCTGTAATATTTCTTATTATCCAGCTTTTTACCGGTAAATTTAAGTTTAGCAATATTGCTCACTTCCACCATATCACCGCAATCCAAATGCGGTTCAAACTCCGGTTTATTTTTCCCACGCAAAAACAAGGCTACTTGGGTAGCGAGTCTGCCAACTGACTGGCCAGTTGCGTCTAGTTTGTGGGTTTTTCTATCCATATTTACCATACTATTAATATAATAATCGATAATACCGTAAAATCCCAAATAACAAATCCCAAATAAATTACAAATTCAAAATCCAAAACAGTTTATATTTAAAATTTGGTGCTTGATATTTGAAATTTATTTGTAATTTGGTGCTTGGTATT
>JAUVLY010000036.1 GCA_030600505.1 Candidatus Falkowiibacteriota bacterium | reverse complement strand
GCACTGTAGGTAGTTATTATCCTCACCTGCGCCAGAGAGCACAAGGTGTTTAAAATATAAATTCGCATGTGCCGCATTCGCGGTTGCGGCTTTTTGCGCCAGCAAAAACAACATTAAATAATTATTCGCATGTGCCCCATTTGTAGTGGGGCTTTTTGCGCCAGCAAAAACAACATTAAATCGCGGTGGTTAGCGAGTACATTGGCATGATGACGGCAACGGCTACACCGCCGACACCGAGGCCCAGGACCAGAATTAACACCGGTTCAATTATCGCCGGTAGATTTTCCATTATTTGGTCGACTTCATCTTCGTAGAATTCGGCCAATTCGGCCAAAATATTATCCAACTCGCCGGTTTCTTCCCCAATCGCCACCATTTGTGAAACAACCGGAGGAAAAAGCTTAGGGCTTATATTTATAACTTCATTTAATTTACCGCCCTTTTTTATTTTGTGGGCCATTTTATTCAAAGCTTCGCGATAATGAAGATTACCCAGCACTTTGGCGGTGATTTGAAATGTTTTAATTATCATTATGTCGGTGCGGAGGAGTGAGCTAATATTGCGGGCAAAGCGGGCCAAATTTATTTTTTTGATAATTGAGCCAAAAATGGGCAGTTTTAGCAGTATGCCCTGAAAAATATATTTACCTTTGTGGGTTTTTAATATTTTGGTAATAATAAAAATTGTTACACTTAAAATAATTACCGTGGCCATGCCATTATTAACTATTGCGTCACTTACGCCGATAAGTATTTTTGTCGGTAAAGGCAATTCAGCTTCAAAATCATTAAACATGGCGGTAATTTTTGGCACGACAAACACCATCATAAAAGAGCCAATACCGATCATGGCAAAGATAATTACCGCCGGGTAAGTGAGCGCGCCTTTAACTTTTGATATCAAGTTATGCTCTTTTTTCATTTGGATAAACAGCTCATGCAAAACATCTTCCAGCTTACCGGAAAGTTCACCGGCTTCGATCATGGCAATAAATAATTCACCGAATACTTTCTGGTAGGGGCGCAAGCTTTCAGCAAAGGATGTTCCTTTTTCCACTTGGTCGCCAACATCGGTAAGCACCTTTAAAAAATATTGATTTTCCGTTTGCTTAGCGATTGTACCAATGGCGATGGAAAGGGAAATGCCTGATTTAAGCATTAAACCCAAGTGCTGAACAAAAAATAATTTTTCTTTTAAAGAAATTCGGGAAAGCGACATTACCATATCATTCACCTTATGGTAAAGTCCGGTTTTTTGTTTATTATTTTCTTCCGCAGAGCTTGATGATTCAGGATTTAGATGGACAGGCATATTGATATTTGCTGTCATTCTGACCCCGCGAAGCGGGGGAAGAATCCCGTGGATATAGAGACGAGATCCTTCACTTCGCTCAGGATGACAATTATAAATTATTTTTATTCTTTAGTAACCCTCATAACCTCTTCAATGGTGGTAATGCCGTTTTTGGCCTTAATAAAGCCGTCTTCAGACATGGTGATCATGCCCTCAGACAGCGCTTGGGCGTAAATATCCTTAGCCGGCGCGTTTTTCAGAATTAAGGAGCTAATCGCGTCAGTGTTTTCCAGCACTTCGTAAATTCCAATTCTGCCTTTATAACCGGTATTATTACAGCGTTTACAGCCTTTACCGCGGTAGAATAGAATAGATTTTATTCCTTTTTTGGCGCTTAAAATAGATTTTTCCTTTTCCATGGTATGAAGAATATTTTCGGTATTTAGTTCTTTTTCCAGCTCTTTGATTTGTTCATCGTCTAAGTTATAGCTTTGGATACAATCCGAACAGATCTTTCTGACTAAGCGTTGGGCAATTATTACATTGGTGGTGCTGGCGACCAAGAAAGAGGGGACACCCATTTCCGCCAGCCTGGGCATAGTTGTTGGCGCGTCATTGGTGTGAAGGGTAGAAAGTACAAGGTGGCCGGTCATAGCGGCGTGAATTGCAATTTCGGCGGTTTCTTTGTCACGAATTTCTCCAACCATAATTATATCCGGGTCCTGGCGGAGAAAGGCGCGCAAGCCACTGGCAAAAGTAAAACCTATTTTGGTGTTAACTTGTGATTGGTTTACATGGGACATGCGGTATTCAATTGGATCTTCAATGGTGGAAATATTTACTTCCGGAGTATTTAAAATATTTAGGATCGTATAAAGAGTTGTGGTTTTACCAGATCCGGTCGGGCCGGTAACCATAATAATGCCATGGGGTTTTTCTATATTTCTTTTGGCTACCTGGAATGCTTTGGGTTGAAGACCGAGCTGTTCCAGGCTAAGGACTTGAGCTTTTTCGTTAAGCAGGCGCAGAACAATTTTTTCGCCGTCAAATGTAGGCAGGATTGAAACACGGAAAGAAACTTTATATTCGTCAGTAGTAATTTTGAACCGTCCGTCTTGGGGCAGGCGATGCTCATCTACTTTAAGGTTAGCCAAAATCTTAATACGGGCAACGATTCCGGACTGGACTGATTTAGGCAGAACCATTACATTGCGCAGGATTCCGTCAACTCGGTACCGGACTAAAATATTTTTTTCTTCCGGTTCAATGTGGATATCACTGGCACCTTCAATGACCGAGTATTCCAGCAGAGTGTCAACTATCCGGACTACCGGCAGATCGGCCGCCAGTTTTTTGAGATCTTTCTGATCGTCAATTTTGCCCAGCTTATTCGGGTCAAGGTAGTCAAACTCGGCCTTAAGGCTTTTGTGATATTGTTTTAAGGTGTCAGAAATGCTATCCGGCGTAGTCAAGTGAAGGATTGGTTTTAGGCCGGTTTTCTTTTTGATAAATTCTATTATTTCAATATCTTCCGGATCCAGCACTGCCAGTTTAATTTCTTTGTCACTAGCATCAAAGGATATTATATTATGAGAAGTGGCAATCGGCTCGGGAACCGTGAAAAGTACATCTTTTCTAATGGTTTGGTTCTTAAGGTCAATAAAAGGAATTTTATAGAAGTTGGCCGCGTTTTCATACAAAACCATTGGTGAAACAACCTTTTTTTCTCCTAAATAGATCTCAAGTTTTTTACCCTTGGTTTTTGCTTCTTCTGCGTATTTATTAAACTGTTCTTTTGTCAGTAAGTCTGCTTTGGTCAGGATTTTTTTTAGTTGTTTTTTGGTAAACATAGTTGTTTTTCCTGGCGGAAAAAGCCGCAACTACGAATGCGGCACATGCGAATTTAAATTAGCACGTTATTTATTTAGCCTTTATTTAGATATGCACAACTTGGTTATATTATAACATAAAATGGACAAATTTGCTAAATTGTTATATTATTATTTTAGATTTTATGAATAATTTTTATGAAATATCATACCTACAATATAATAACTATTGGCTGCCAAATGAATAAGAGTGATTCGGAGCGGATAGCTGCTTATTTCGAGGAGCAGGGGATGAGAGAGGAGGAAGATAAATACAGGGCCGATGTAGTGGTGTTAACAACCTGCGGGGTCAGGCAATCGGCTGAGGATCGGGTTTATGGCTTTGTGCCGCGGATTAAAAAAGAGAATCCAAGCTGTTTTCTTATTATAACCGGGTGTTTGTCAGAAAGAAATGATGTGAAAAAGAGATTGAAAGATAAAGTAGATCTTTGGATACCAATTGGAGATATAATAAATATCAAAAATCAAATAACAAATAAATTACAAATACCAAATTCCAAACAAGATAATTGTGGTTATTTGGAATTAGAGGCTAAATATTCGTCAAAGTTTAAAGCCTTTGTGCCGATTGGGAATGGTTGTAATAATTATTGTTCATACTGTGTAGTCCCGTACGCCCGAGGTAGAGAAAAGTATCGTAGTGCTGAAACAATTATTAATGAAGTTAAAGGATTAGTTAGAGGTGGGTATAGGGAAATTACTTTGATCGCTCAAAATGTGAATTCTTATATAGACGGCAGACAGCAGGCAGCAGACAGCAGAAAATTTGGATTTCCCAGGTTGTTAAATGAAATAGATGATATTCCTGGGGAGTTTTGGCTGAGGTTTGCCACTAGCCATCCGAAAGATATGAGTGATGAATTAATTGATGTGATCGCTAAATGTGAACATTTGTGTGAACATGTGCATTTACCGGCTCAGGCAGGAGATAATGCAGTTCTTAAGGCAATGAACCGTGGATACACTATCGAGCATTATATTGAATTAATAAACAATTTAAGGAGAAAAATAAATACTCGGATTAATCGTGCGATTAATCGCACGAATAAATCAAGAAATTATTTCGCAGCGCCATTATCAATAACTACTGATATTATTGTCGGGTTTCCGGGTGAGACAAAGGAACAGTTTGTGAATACGGCTAAACTGTTTAAAGAAGTTAAGTTTGATATGGCTTATATTGCCCAGTACAGCCCTAGGCCCGGTACCGCGGCCGTCAAATTAGTAGATGATGTGCCTAAACAGGAAAAAAAGCGCCGGGAGGAAGCGCTTATGAAAATACTTAGGAAAACGGCTCTGGAAAATAATAAAAAGTATATAAAGAAGACGGTTGAGGTTTTAATTGAGGGGAAAAACAAGCATGGGGATTGGTATGGTATGACAAGAACGAATAAAAATGTAAGAATAGACAGCAGACAGCAGACAGCAGACAGCAGGAATTTGTTAGGACAATTTGTGAATGTTAAAATAATTGAAATTAGAGAATTTGGGATGAGAGGGGAATTAATATGATAAGTAATAAACAGAAAATTATCGTAATAGTTGGTACTACTGCCAGTGGGAAGACTGCGCTGGCGGTTGATTTGGCTTGGAGATTTAATGGGGAAGTGGTTTCGGCAGATTCACGGCAGGTTTATAAGTATATGGACATTGGCACTGGGAAAGATCTAGACGAGTATATAATTAAAAATCCAAATAACAAATTACAAATAACAAATAAATTCAAAATTCAAAATTCAAAATTCAAAATTATTTCAAAGATTCCATATCATTGCATAAACCTTGTTCACCCCAATACGGAGTTTAATTTAATGAAATGGAAGAAGGAGGCTGAGAGAGCGATTAGGAAGATTACTGAGCAAGGGAGAGTACCGATCGTGGCTGGCGGGACCGGATTGTACTCGCAGGCTTTAGTGGACAATTATGATTTAAGACAGGGTAAGCCGGACGAAAAGCAACGTATACAACTAGAAAAAATGAGTGTAGAAAAATTGTTTGAGAAATTGCTAAAATTAGATGAAAAAATTGCATTAAGGCTTAATGCTAGCGATAGGATGAATAAAAGACGGTTAATTCGGTATATTGAGAAATCACAAATGAAAGACACCCCTCTCCCCCCAGCCCCCTCTCCTAGCCAGGAGAGGGGGGGCGCAAAATATGATTCATTAGTGCTGGGCATAACCTGGCCGAAGGAAGTTTTAAAGAAAAGGATACTAAAAAGAATAAATGATCGGTTGGAAAAAGAAGATATGCTTGGGGAAGTGGAGAATTTGCATGTGGAACACAAGGTTAGCTGGAAACGTTTAGAAAACTTTGGTCTGGAATATAAATATTTAAGTTTATATTTACAAGGGGAGATTAGCCGGGAAGATATGGTTTTTGATTTGGCCCGGTCCACTTATCAGTTTAGCCGGCGGCAGATGACCTGGCTTAGGCGCTGGGAGCGGCAGGGACGGGCAATACACTGGGTGAAAAATAAAACCGAGGCTAGGAAATTAGTAAAAGATTTCTTATGAGCTGATTAAATGCAAAAATCAAATCTCAAAAATCAAAATTACAATTCAAAATGTAAAATCATTAACTCAAGATGGTAGTAGGATTAATTTAATGTTTTTCATAAAAAAAGGTGAGGGGTTTATTACCTCACCTTAAAAATAGAAGTAATAGCACAAAAGGCTATTGTTTTTTTGTTTTTTTTATGGCCAGAATGCTATTTTGACGTTTTTTAATAGAACGCAACTCTTGATCGCTATAGAATCTTCTTATATTTGATGCCGCATAAGGCCCACGTTCATCCTTATTTTCTTCTGTTGCCATTTGCCCCCTCCTTTTTTGAAAATGAGCGTAAAAAAATTCCTCCCTTATGGGAGGAAATTAGAAACGAATTATATATTTTCGGCGGGTGAGATGCCCGCTTGGGTAATAGAATATTTTTTGTTTTAGCTTGATAAATGTTTGAGGCACAAAATTTTTCCATCGCTACGCGAGGTCTGGCGCAGCCTAGATAACTATAATAATTTAATTGTTATACACAGTATAGCATTAAATCAGAATTAAGAATAGAGAACGGAGAATTAAGAATAAAAAAACCCGCGTTTACGCGGGTTTTTGATATAAATGAGAAATATTACACAGCGTTTTCAGCCCGATATTTTTTAAGTGCTTCTTTAATTTTATTAAATACTTGCTCTGTTTTTTCAATCTCAGTAAGTTTTGCGTCAGGTGCTATTAATTGCATTTCATGGTAAGTTTTCGCAATTAATCTTTTTTCAATTTCGCTCAATTCTCCGAATTCACGAGTCATTGAGTCGTTGATTCTGTTAATGGCTGATTCGTGAAAATTTGATGCCTCGGTTTTCTCTTCCATCTCAAGGTTTTCAATAGGAGGCAATTTGTCATCCATATTATTAGTTGTATTGAGTCCTTCGTCCATGTGTTTAAAAATTATTTAATAATAATTATATAATAACATATTATAATAAATATGTCAAATACAAGATTGATATTTTTTGCTTATTTTAGTAGTTTTTTTAATAATTCTGTAACTGTTTTTGGGTTGGCTTTTCCCTGAGTGGCCGCCATAGTTTGTCCTATGAAAAATTTAAATACTGTCTCTTTTCCGCCTTTATATTCTTTAACTTGCGCGGGATTATCAGTAATTACTTTTTTTATAGTTTTTTCAAGCTCTGCTTCATCGTCAATTTGCTCCAGGCCCATATCTTCCATAATATTGCTGGGGTCGCCGCCCTTTTTATACATGTAGGCTAGTATTTTAGTGCCGGCCGAAGAATTTATTTTTCCCTGATAAACCAGAGTAATTAATTCGGCAAAGTTTTCCGGGGTAATTTTAATATCTTTGATCGATTTATTATCTTTCTTAAGATGAGTAAACAGCTCAGTTATTAGCCAGTTACTGGCGGCGCGCGCCAGTTTCTTTTTTTGGCGCTCCCATTTATCACCGCTAGAATCAATCCAGGCGCGAAGCTCGGAGATTACTTTTTCCGTATAATCAGCCAGATATTTGTCGCTAACCAAAATAGCGGCTGATTCTTCGCTTAAATTATACTGTTCTATAAAACGCTCTTTTTTTTGTGGTGGCAGTTCTATAATATCAGCTTTGATTTTCTTAAGCCACTTGGCATCAATTTTAATCGGTGGGATGTCCGGCTCCGGGAAATAGCGGTAATCGGCCGAAGTTTCTTTTATCCGTTGGCTGATAGTAATATTTTTTTTATCATCCCAGCCCCGGGTTTCCTGGACCAGCTTTTCGTCCATTTCGATTGCCTCTGTCTGACGCTTTATTTCATAGATAATTGCTTTTTCAACTGCCTTGAAAGAGTTAATATTTTTAACTTCTATTTTGGGGTTTAATTTATTGTCCTTAAGCGGACGGATTTCGTGTTCAGTGTATTCCCAGGTATCTTTTTCCTGCACGCTGATATTTGCTTCACAGCGCATCTCGCCCTTTTCCATGTCCGCGTTAGAGATATCCAGGTATCT
>JAUVLY010000049.1 GCA_030600505.1 Candidatus Falkowiibacteriota bacterium | reverse complement strand
AATCCTTTTTTCTCAAGCTCCATAAAAGGCTCCAGCACCGCGTCGTGTTCAACCAGCGAAGTAATAACATGTGTCTCGTCCGGCTTCATTCCCTTGGATGTTAAAGCCTTGATCACTCCTTTAATTGCCAAATTATCCGATTCGGTCGCCCCGGAAGTAAATATTATCTCACCCGGCTCGGAATTAATAAACTTTGCGATTTGTTCTCTGGCCTTGTCTATTCCCTTGAGCGCGTCTTGGCCAAAGCTATGTATAGATGAAGCATTACCAAAAACATCACTAAAATAAGGCTCCATCGCCTTTAAAACATTTTTATCCACCGGGGTGGTGGCACTATGGTCTAAATATATAGACATAAAATTTTTAATTTTTAATTTTTAATTTTCAAACAATTTTTAATGTCTAAATTTTAAATCTTAAAAATTTTATTTAATTTAAGATTACACTGATATTACCTCCTTAACCTCTGGCACGGCTTTTTGCACTTCTTTTTTAATCCCTTCATTTAGTGTGATCTGCGACATTGGACAGCCAACACACATACCTTTAAGCCGAACTTCAAGCTTGCCGGATTTTTCATCAAAACTAACAAACTCCACGTCTCCACCATCCGCCTGCATGGCTGGGCGGACTTTATCTAGGGCTTCTTTGATCTTTTTCTCCATATTATTTGTAATTATATTAATAAACAATAATCAAGATACAATAACCAAAAAATAATCAAACATCAATAATCAAAAACATTTTGTTTATAATTTGATTATTGGGTATTGGTTATTTTTTGGTTATTGTTACTTGTAACTTGGTTATTTTTAATTTTGATTCTTGAAATTTTTAATTGCTTCTTTCAACGCATCCACTCCCAGCATAGAACAATGAATTTTCGCCTCCGGCAGACCGCTTAATTCTTTTATCACATCATCCTTGGTTAATTCCATTGCCTTATCCAAAGTCATACCTTTCGCCATATCAGTAACTATGGAAGACACAGCAATCGCAGCCGCACACCCCAAGGTCTCAAATTTAATATTTTCAATATATTCCTGTTGTCTGTTTTCTGTTTTCTGTTTTCTAATTTTTAAATACATTTTCATTACATCGCCGCATACCGGATTGCCAACCTGGCCTTCCGCGTCCGCATTCTTAATTACCCCTTGATTGTGAGGGTTTTTGAAATGTTTTAATACTTTATCGCTATATTGCATATATTAGCTTTTAGGTTTTAGGTTTTAGTTATTATAATCAATTCTAACAGCTAAAAGCTAACACCTATTTCATTTTAATAAATAAACACAGGGGTTCCCATCGGTGCCCAATTATAAAAAAATTCGGCTGGACCCACGCCAAGGCGTACACAACCATGCGAAACCGGCGTACCCAAATGGTCCTCTCCCTCTTTGGCGCCATTAGGCCATTCCGGCAATTCATGAATGCCAAAATATCCGTTCCGCAGGCTCATCCACCAGGGCATCCAGAGCCCATAGCTGCTCCAGGCACGCGGATGTTTTGAATCAATTTTGAAATGCCCGCTCGGCGTGTGCATTCCCGGCTTTCCGGAAGATATCGGGAAAGTTTCCATTCTTACACCACCGAGAAAATAACTTAATTCTTGTGCTCCCAAATTTATCTCAATTCGTTTTTTTAATAATATTTTAGCAACCTGGTTTGGATCATAGCCGTTCATTATCTCATCATAGTCACTATATCCGTCCCCGTCAGTGTCAGCACTTAATAAGTTAGTGTGAAAATTTAATTCCATTCGGTCACTTAGTCCATCGCCGTCCTGGTCGTTGTCTTCTAGCTTTACTGGCGCCTTATTATGCGGCGAGTAACCACTTATCAGCTCTAGCCAATCCGAGTAGCCATCACCGTCAGTGTCCTGATTATTTACATCAGTAAAATATACATTTAATTCATCTATGTCCGGTACCCCGTCCAAATCACTGTCAGCGAGCAAATTCGCCTGCGCAATATTAAATATACAGAAATTCAACAATACAATAATAAATATTATTTTTGTGATTTTCATTACACTAAATCTTTTAATTTAATTGCTTTAAGTGTATTATTAATTGCTTTCTGTACGTCCACCAACATTTTGGTAGCGCCGCACTGACATTTCTCTGAGCAATATATTTTTCCTTTTTCATCCACACAATGAAAAGGGCTCATCTTCCCTTCTAAGCTCTTTATTATCTCAAACATATTGGTTCTTTTCGGATCTTTGCTAAGCCGGTATCCCCCATCCTTGCCTTTTTCGGATTTAACCAACCCATCTTTTTTAAGCTGGGCAAATAGCCTTTCCAAATACCCTCTTGATATCTGCTCGGCCAAGGAAATATTTTGCAAACTCAAACTCCCCTGCCCATAATGAGCAGCCAAAGCAATCATCGCCCGTACACCATAAGTTGTCCGTGTAGAAAATTTCATTAAAATGTTTCTAATTACTAATCATTACAAATTTACGAATTAAATAAAAATATTAATTTTTGCTAAAAGATTGATTTGTAAATTTGTAATGATTTGTAATTTGTAACATAAGTAAATTTGTACTGATTCGTAATTCGTAACAAGTATATCATACCAAATTGGTAGGTTTTGTCAAATTAAAAAATCCTTGTTAGTTTTTACACCAACAAGGACCTCTTTTTAATTTTATCATTTCCTCCTTATTAAATTATCATTTTCAAAAAATCCGGTATTATCGCATATATTGCGACATAGCAAATATAAACTATGCCAGCAGACATACTGGCTACTGCCACTACCTTCCAAATTTTCTTATGAAATTCCGTTTCTTTAATCTCCGAATAACTACGCATCTCCCCCTCCTCATCTATTTTTTATAAGTTTAAACTCATTTTTAAAGGACATTATTTTCTCTTGTTTGAGCTAACATTTAAACATATTTTATTGATACTGTCAAGCTCTTGACATTTTTTCTGTATTAAAGTACTATATAGACAAGCTAAAACAGGCCCGAACAGGCCCGTTTTTAATTACCTTTAACCGGTTACTAATTACAAATCAGTACAAATTTACAAATATCATAACATCAAATAATTCTTTAAATAGAATTCGTAAATACGTAATGATTTGTAATTAGTAACAAACTATATGAATAAACTAATCACCTACATCAAAGGCTCGGCTGAAGAAATGAAAAAGGTTACCTGGCCAACCAAGAAAGAAACCAAAAACTATACTTATTTGGTGGTTGGGGTCAGCTTAGCTGTGGCCGCGTTTCTTGGCACCCTGGACTCCTTCTTCTCCTACGGCCTAGATTTCATCTTAAACTAATCATTCGCTAATTTATAATATTCGCATGACCCGCATTTGTAGTTGCGGGATGTGCGAAGCACGATGACATATGGCTAAACAAACATTACACCAAGGACGCCGCTGGTATGTTCTTCACACTTATTCCGGATATGAGGAAAACGTGGAGAAGAATTTAAAACAGCGCATTGAATCCATGGACATGGAAGATAAGATATATAATATCTTGATCCCTTCCGAAAAAAAGATTCGCATTAAAAACGGCAAACGCAAAGTCGTGGAAGAAAAGATCTTTCCCGGCTATGTCTTGGTGGAAATGGTTGTAACCGACGAATCCTGGTATGTGGTGCGTAATACGCCAAATGTTACCGGTTTTATCGGTACCGGCACTATTCCCACGCCAATCAGTGAAAAAGAGGTAAAAGAACTGCAAAAACGAATCGGCGTGGAAGAGCCGAAGTATAAAGTGGATGTCTCTGAGGGCTCACCGGTACGTATTATTGACGGTCCGTTTAAAAATCTGGAAGGCAAGGTTACAAATGTAGACGAATCAAAGGGTAAGATCAAGGTCCTGGTTTCTATGTTTGGCCGTGAAACCCCGGTTGAGTTGGATTTCTTGCAGATAAAAAAAATATAACACACTTAAATATAACACAGATCACAGATATACGTTTTTACTAAAATAAACATATATCTGTGATCTGTGTTTCTGAGGAGGGTATGTTCCTGGAAAAAACGTTAAGCGCAAAATTAATGGGTTGTTTTTATGACATTAGAAATAAATATGGCCCAAATCATCGTGAAAATTTTTATCACCAAGTCCTAGTTGAATTAATTGATTTAAGAAGAATTAAATTAAAAAATAAACCAAAAATTAACAAATATTCACTGGACACGGGCAAACTAATAACATACTACCTACCTGACATATTAGTTGAGGATAAAATTATTATAGAATTAAAAGCAAAACCCTTTTTGACGATGGATGACATCCGTCAAACTATAGAATATTTAAAAACAACCAAGTACGAAATATTATACATTGTAAATTTTTGTGAAGAAGTCTTTAAACCAAAAAGATACATTTATACAAATGATAGAAAAATATTTTGTAATGACATTGGTTTCTAAAATATTATAAACATTGATTATCTGATAATTAATACAAATATTTATCTGTGATCTGTGTATTAATCATGTGTATGCCAAAAAAAATACTAACCTTAATAAAACTACAAATTCCGGCTGGTCAGGCTAATCCGGCCCCTCCAGTGGGTCCGGCTTTGGGACAACATGGTCTTAATATTCAGGAATTCTGCACTGCTTTTAATAGTAAAACCAAAGATAAAATGGGCGATATTGTGCCGGTAGAAATCACGGTTTTTGAAGACCGCAGTTTTACTTTTATTACCAAGACCCCGCCCGCGGCTGAACTGATCAAAAAGTACGCCAAGATCAAAAAAGGGTCCGGTAAACCCAATCTGGAAAAGAATGGCACTCTTACGCTCGCGCAAGTTAAAGAGATCGCCGAGATAAAACTCCCTGACCTTAATACCAGTGACGTTAAACAAGCAATGAAAATAATAGAAGGAACCGCCCGCCAGATGGGGGTGGAAGTAAAATAAATTCTACCGAACTTTAGTTCGGGTAAAAAATATCAAAAAACAAATCTAACTGAGTACTTTTCAAAAGGAGGCTATAATGGATCAATCTGAAATTGTTAGAAAGATGAAGCAAAACATAAAGGCATTCAGGCGTATAATCTATATTAGCCTGGCATATTTTATCTTTTTTTCATTCGCCTTTACTGCTCTAATTTGTTATGAACAACAGGCATGGTGGATAGACGCAGAGATAAACTACGAATATTTTTTAGTTCCAGGATTTTTTTTGTTACTAAGTATTATAATTACATTTATCTCTAAATTTCTTTACAAACGCTGGCCTTGGCAAAAAATTGGCTATTGGTGGCCCTGTTGCTCTGAGGAAGAATATGATAAATGCATGTTTGATTTAGAATAACCTTAAGGGCGGGAGTAAGCACTAAGCACTCTCGCCCAATTAAATTTCTAAAGTTATGCAGTTGGATACTCAACTTTATAACTTTATAAACTTTTAACTAATAAATTTGTGGGAGATAATTCGCTAAATTCGTTTCAAATTCGTAAATATTAGTGATTGTCGTTCACCACGAAAAATAATTATGAAAAAAGAAAAAAGCAAAGAAAAAAAGGCTGATGTTAAAACAGCCAAGCAAGAGTCTCCTGAATTCGACAAATCCAAAACCTATGAAATCAACGAGGCCGTCGAATTAACCAAAAGCCTTAGCAAAACTAAATTTGACGCCACAGTAGAAATTCATTTCCGCTTGGGTATAGACCCTAAAAAAGGTGAGCAGCAAATTCGGGCCGCTGTTTCACTGCCACACGGAACCGGTAAAACTATCCGCGTAGCGGCTTTTGTTACCCCGGATAAAGAAAAAGAAGTTAAAAAGGCCGGTGCCGACCTGGTTGGCGGTGATGATTTAATTGCTAAAATCAAAAAAACTGAGAAGACCGATTTTGAGGTCGCGGTTGCCGAACCAATAATTATGAAAAAATTATCTCAAATCGCCCGTATCCTGGGCACGCGCGGCCTAATGCCTAGCCCAAAGAATGAAACTGTCACCCCGGATCCGGCTAAAGCGGTAGAGGAATTAAAAAAGGGCAAGGTCAGTTTTAAGAATGATGACACCGCCAATATCCATGTCGTAATCGGCAAAGCCAGCTTTGACGGGGAAAAATTAATTGAAAATTATAAAGCAATTCTTGCTGCAATTATGAAAGCCAAGCCGGTAAAGGCTAAGGGCACTTATCTTAAAAACATTTCTATCAGCTCCAGTATGGGCCCGGGCATAAAAGTTGCCACCAGTTAACTTATCCACATTTGTACTCACTAAAAAATTCTGCTAAAATAATTAAGCATCCCCTAGCTCATTCAATTGAGCCAAAAGAAAGAAGGATATATGCAAATATGTCCTTTCTTTTTGTTTAATTAGCATTTATTCGCATATTAGCGCCATACTTATGAGTAAACTAAAAACGCCAAAAACCAAGCGCTTAAGTTGGGATGAAATGTTTATGAATCTGGCCATAATTTCATCTAAGCGAACCGCGTGTAAATATCATGAAACTGCCGCTGTAATCGTAGATAAAAACCACCGCATTATTTCCATCGGCTATAACGGCCCGACCGCGGGCGATGTTCACTGCATTGACCCTGACGTAGGTTGTGCCAAAGTAGACGGCGACCCCAAAACCGGCAAATTAAAACGC
>JAUVLY010000040.1 GCA_030600505.1 Candidatus Falkowiibacteriota bacterium | reverse complement strand
ATTTTTTTATAATTTCTAGGCTTTTTTTGTGGTTTAGTTCAAGCTGTGGTGCAAGCGTGATTTTTTTCGGTCACGGGTGTTTTTTTTGATAATGCCTTTTTGTGCGGCTTTATCCAAAGCCTTGTGCGCCTTAAGCACCAGCTCTTTGGCATTTTTATCACCGGCCTCAATTGCTTTACGGCTTTTTTTGACCAAGCCTTTGGAGTTATCTTTAATTTTTTTATTGTAAGCGTTAAGTTTTTTTCCTTTACGCAATTCTTTTTTTGCTGATTTAGTATTAGGCATAATTTAGGTTTTAGGTATTAGGTTTTAGCTATTTAGGTTTATTAGTTATGAGAGCACTTGATAAATATAACATGAAGTTTATTTTTTGGCAAGACTGGCCTGGTTTCGCTTATTTTTGATAAAAATAAAGGAGAAGTAGCTGATAATTATGATTATTATTACTAAGCTGACTATCTGTGGGAAGCGGAGTCCTAAAACCACGGGAGTCTGGTCAGTGCGGATGAATTCCAGAGAAAATCTAAGCAAAGAGTAGAGAGCCAGATAAACCGCGACAATTATTTTAGTAGGTAGTAGGTAGTAGGTAGTAGGTAATTTGGGTTTGAGCAAAATTTTATGTAGAAAAAGAAGAATTAAGAAGATTAAAAAACTGCCGATTGATTCATAGAGAAAGGTGGGGTGGAAAAATTCATAGTTAAAAAATTCCGGAACGCGGTTAACAAATTCGATCGGAATGCCCCAGGGCAGGCTGGTCGGGACGCCATATATTTCTTGGTTAAAATAGTTACCCCAGCGGCCAATCGCCTGGGCCAAAGCCACACCGGGCGCGATAATGGCAGTTAAAAGCCAAAAATTAATGTTTTGCTTCCAGCTAAACCACCAAATGGTGACCAGCCCGGCAATAATGCCGCCATGAATGGCCAGACCGCCTTGCCAGACTTTGAAGATATCTATTGGGTTGTCCAAATAAAAGGGCAGTTCCAGCAAAACATGATATATACGAGTACCAATCAAGCCGGCAATGATAAGCCAAAAAGCCAAATCAATAATCGTGTCTTTTTTAATATTATATTTGTTAGCCAGTTTAAATGAGATTAAAGTGGCAGCCAGAATGCCGGATACAATAAATAGCCCATACCAGTAAATGGTAAGAGGACCGACCATGATTAGAACCGGGTCGGGGGTGAAGCTGTGGAGGAAATTAAACACGAAAATTTATAATTTATAATTTATAAGTTAATTTTGCCTTAATATTGGTGAATAGTCAAATGAGATATAACACGAGAACATTAAAACATTAAAACAAAAAAAAGGAGCCGATAGTCTGAATTGATAGACTTTCGGCTCGGTTAAGGTTTTTGTTTAGGTTGGCCATTTTCGTGCTTTATAGCACGTATATCCCAAAAAAATGAGAGATAAAAGAACAAGAGGAGCGGAGGCCATGGGGTACGGCAAGTAAGGTGATAAAATTTGAAAAAGATTTTCCATTAAAGGATGCCTCCTTTGTAACCAGATTTATATAAATACTGGCTACTAATTCTTTCAAGGTTTAAGGGTGTATTCAGACGAATACGCTCCTTAGCAAATTCTTGAAAAATTGCCAAAATGATTATCGCCGAAAAAATGGCGATGACAAAGTAAATAAAATTTGTAACTTTGTCAAAATCATTCAATGTAAAGAGAAGACAGACCAAAACAATAATTAATCCACTGCTTGTTTTTGATGTAATTTTCCAGAACATTTTTCTCTCCTTTGTGTTTTGCGTTTTTTTGTTTATTTTTGATTATTAAATCATAGCATTTTTTAGAGTTATTGTCAACTGCGGGTGTAAATTTTATGCTAATTTTAAAGATATTTTAACAAATTGTGGATAAAATGTTGATTTATCAGTGGATATGTGCTATAGTTAGCTTAACAAATACAAATTACTCGAAAAACACGAAAGGAGGTCCAAAATGACCGAAGATCATTTGGAAAAATTAGACAGAATAAAGGGTAGAAATCCAGAAGGTAGAACTAGCATTGTTTCTCTAACAACAGTAGGACCATGCAACATGAATGGAGATCACTCTGATGATTTTGAAAAAGATTCAAAATGGAATTTGTTTCCGAATGTAGAGAACTGTTTTTCGTGTTAGAGGGCAAGAAAAACAAAAACCAAATTTTTTTTGCCCTTTTCTCTTGCCAAAAATTATAAATAAATATTTTTTATATAAAGTAGTGGTTATTAGTTTACCACTATTTTTTAGTTTTTAAAATCTTTTCTTGCGAATTCTAGCTTAATAGCTTACAATAAGAATATAAGATTAAGCATAAGTCCGCGTTAAATCTGCGTAGAAATCAGCGTAAAATCCGCGGATAAATTATTAAACATAGATATATGGTCAGCAAAATAAATAAACCACGAATATTTTCGGGCGTCCAGCCAAGCGGGAATTTGCATATTGGTAATTATCTCGGTGCTATTATTCAGTTTGTTGCTCTGCAAGATGAATATGATTGTGTTTTTTGCGTGGTTGATTTGCATGCCATTACCGTGCCGCAGGACCCGGATAGTCTAAGGAAAAGAATAATTGAAGTTGCTCGTTTTTTTCTCGCTGCCGGCATTGATCCCGCTAAATCCATTATTTTTCAGCAATCAGACGTGAGCGCGCACGCTGAGCTAAGTTGGATACTTAATACCGTCGCCCGGATGAGCGATTTAAATAAAATGACCCAATTTAAAGATAAAGCCGGTATTAGTGAAGACGACTCAAAGTTTTTAGAAAGAATGAAAGTAAAAATATTTGATAGTCCTCCGGGTGCCACGATTCCAAAAGCAGCTAAGAATTTTTATGAAAAAGCATCAAATGTAAGTGTCGGTTTGTTTGATTATCCGGTTTTGATGGCGGCTGATATTCTACTCTATGATACTGAGGTGGTGCCGGTTGGGGATGACCAGCTGCAGCACGTAGAGTTAACGCGCGATTTAGCTAAACGATTTAATCATCAGTTCGGTGAAGTTTTTAAAATCCCAGAAGTTAAGATATTAAAATCCGGCGCGCGCATTATGGCCCTGGACGATCCGACCAAAAAAATGAGCAAGAGCGCCGAGAGCGAGAATAGCCGGATAGAACTCCTGGATAGCCCGGAAAAGGCGGCCAAGAAAATAATGCGAGCCACCACGGATTCAGACTCAATAGTTAAACTAGACTACAAGAATAAGCCCGGTATTTCTAACCTTTTAACTATTCATTCCTTACTCAGCGGCAAAGACATTAAGGAGTTAGAAAATGAATTTGCCGGCAAGGGTTATGGCGACTTTAAAAAGGCAGTGGCCGAGGAAGTTAAAATATTTTTAACTGCGTTCCAGGCTAAATATAATAAGATAGACGATAATGATGTGCGGCGTATTCTGGAAGATGGGGCCAAACGGGCCGAGCCGATAGCAAAAAAGACATTGCAGAAAGTGAAAGAGAGAATTGGAATAAATTAAAAAAATACAAAAACCGCCATTACAATTAAGCAAGGGCGGTTTTTTATTTAAACAATATTTAACCTCTAATAATTTTTAATATCTCGTTGCGTTTTTCTTCCATTAATTTTTTGGTTTTTGCTTCCAGGTTAAGGCGCACTTTTGGTTCGGTGTTGCTTGCGCGGACATTAAACCACCAGTTTGGGTAATCAACCCGCACTCCATCTAACTCATTGCACTTGCCGTCGCAGTAGGTTTCTTTAAGCTTGAGGAAAACTTTTTCCTTGTTGTTAACTGTGGAATTTATTTCTCCGGAGTGATAATATTTTTTTAAATCTTTGGTTAACTCAGACATTTTTTTACCGGTTTGGTTGAGCAGATTAATGATCATTATTGCCGCTAGGGTGGATAGTTCGGCATTAAAATTCTCCTGAAAATAATAGTGTCCTGATAGTTCTCCGGCGAATATCGCGCCTTCTTCGCGCATTTGTTTTTTAATAAGAGAATGGCCGACCCGGCAAAGGTCTACTTTACCGCCAGCCGCCTCTACATATTCTTTGACAGCGTTCGAGGAGCGCAGATCCATAAGCACTAGTCCCCCCGGATGCTTTATAAGAGCTTCTTTGGCAATAAGAGCGGTAATATAATCCATTGGGACTATCTCTCCGGTCTCATCGACAAAACCGACTCGGTCCGCGTCACCGTCATAAGAAATACCTAAATCAGCCTTTTCTTTTATTACTCTTTTTTGCAGGTCTTTTAGGGTTTGGGCTTTTAAAGGATTAGCTTCATGGTTGGGGAAGGTGCCATCATAGTCGTCATACATGTAAATGGACTCAATATAATTTTTCAGATTTTCGTAAACCGGTTTATCAATTATGCCCATGGCATTAGCAAAGTCTATCACGATTTTTTTCTTTCCATTAGAGATAAAAAAACTACAAATATATTCATGTAGTTGTTTTTTGATCCGTTCACTGGTAGTAACTTTGCCTTTTTTCTTTGGCTCGGTAAAGCTGGCATTAAGTGCCAGGGCTTTAATTTCTTCCATTCCGGAGCCTTCACCGATCGGAACGGCGTATTGGCGGCATAGTTTAACGCCATTGTATTCGGCCGGGTTATGCGAAGCCGTAATAATAACACCGGCGTCTACATTAAGCTTGCCAGAGGCATGGTACATGAGTGGTGACGTGGCCAGGCCTAATTTGATTACATTTGCTCCTTGGTCGGTAATGCCACGAATTAATTCTTCCTCCAGGGTGTCGGATGAGATCCGGACATCTTTACTGACAACAATATTTTTTGCCCTTGTGTAAGTGACCAGGGCTCGACCGATATTATAGACAGTTTCGCTGTCTATTTCTTCCGGGTATATTCCGCGGATATCATAAGCTTTAAAAATATGTGGCGCTGTTGGCATATTATTTTTTATTTAATTTAATCACTCTTTTATTTTAGCAAAAAATTTTCGTTTGGCAAACATTATTTTTTACATTTTTTTACGCATTTGCCACATCCCGCCCAGGGCCCACCAGATGGCGACGAGCGAGAGAAGCCAGCCGATTAGCGGGAGCTTAGTGAGCAGCCAGACCAGGCTTACGCCGATTATCATTGCCCAGATAAGTGAATCTTTCTTTTTCTCCCATATTTTGTTTAGAACCATTCGACCAATCAGGATTCCGACAATGGTTTTGCTGATATACATAGCGATTAGCCAAATAACGCCCAGTATTACGGCTAATGGAATGCCGATGATCGTGAAGAGCAAAAGCAAAATAATAAAAGGAGTAAGAAACATAAGAATTAGACCCCAGCCAATACTGGGCCAAACCGCTACTAGCATTACATCGGTTAATTTTTTTATTCTTTCGCGCCAAAGAGTGATTAGCACCAGACCAATGACAAAGCTCGAAAATATGCCAAAAAGCGCTCCCCAGGCCAGGTTCCAAACGTTTGCTTGTGTGCTCTTTGGCTTCGGCGCGCTATAGCCGATCTCGCCTTTGATCTCCGCGTCTTTGGATATTAGTCCTTCTTGGGACGCCGAGTAATAAAGATTGCCGTTAATCGTGGCTGACTCGGTTACGGTGAGGATGTTATTTTCACCCATTTTAAATTTCCAGCCGTGAGTGCTTTCTTTTATTTTGTCATCAAGTCGCAGTTTTACGTCTTTGCCAACCTCGCCGGCAATAGTAATTAGCGAGCCCATACCATGCAGGTCGCCTCCAACCTTACCCATATGATTTATATTGGCTCCCAGCACGAACAAATCCCCGGTTATTTCGGCAATTTTGGCAATGGTGATATTTTCACCAACAAGATGAGCGCTATGTGGGATTTTATTATTAATTGTTATATTGGTGCCGATTACGCGAAGACTGCTGCCAATTTTATTGTTTAAAACAAAATTTTCTGACACAGCCGCAAAAATATCACCCGATATATTACCGTTTATAGTTACGTTTTCCCCGGCCACAAAGATGTCACCGTTAATGTCTCCGTCTATGGTGATAATATCCCCAATGGCATAGTAATTACCCTCAACGGTTTCGTCTTCTGGCAGAGTAATAAGGGCTCTGGTTTCCAGTTCAAAAGCAGAGACTGTAAAGGGAATAATAAATAGAACTAGGGTAAAAGTGAGGATTAAGCTTGTTTTTTTCATATGGTTACGAATTACGAATTTTTACGAATTTACGAATAAGTTATTATAAAGTATAATAATATTTGCGTTATTAAAGATAATAAATAATATAATTATTGTATCCTTTTTTATAATTACGGGCAAATATTAGATAATGGATAAAAAATATAAAGCAATTCAAGAATTATTAAAAAAATCGATTAAAGATCGAGAGGATTTGATGCGGGGAAAACGGAAAATTGCTAAACGATTTGGTGTCGGCATAATGGATAACTCAGAAATGATTATAATTTACAATAAGCTGATTAAACTAGGCAAGACAAAAAGGTCAACTGATTTTGAAAGATTAATCCGCAAACGCTCGGTCAGGACCATGTCCGGGATCGCGCCGGTGGCAGTGCTTACCAAGCCGTATCCTTGCCCGGGTAAGTGTGTTTATTGTCCGACCGAAGTAGATGTGCCGCAGAGTTATTTATCAAACGAGCCGGCGGTGATGCGGGCGATTCGCTGTAAGTATGATCCATATATTCAGGTGCAAGATCGGTTGCGGGCTTTAGTCGCCAATGGGCATGAGCCAACTAAGATTGAGCTAATTGTGATTGGCGGCACTTGGTCGTATTTGCCGCGGAAGTATAAATATTGGTATGTCGCAAATTTATTCAAGGCAGCGAATGATTACAAGGCTGTCATTCTGAGGCCAAAGGCCGAAGAATCCCGTGGAATCAGAAATAGTCAAGTTAAGACGGGATCCTTCGCTTCGCTCAGGATGACACTGGAAAAGGAGCAGAAGAGGAATGAGAAGGCGAAGTATAAGATTGTGGGGCTGACTCTTGAAACACGGCCGGATTATATAAACGATAAAGAATTAGTTGAGATGCGGGAGCTGGGTTGTACGCGGGTAGAGATAGGCGTGCAGGCAATTGATGATAAGATTTTAAAAATTAATAAACGAGGGCACGGGGTCAAAGAGATTGCGGACGCGACTAAACTGCTAAAAAATTATGGTTTTAAAGTAACTTATCATATTATGCCTGGCTTGCCCGGTTCTACTCCGGCCAAGGATTTTAAAATGTTCAAACAGCTATTTAGCGACGAGCGCTGGCAGCCGGACCAGATTAAATTTTACCCCACTGTGGTTACTAAAGGCTCTTTGCTATACCGCTGGTGGAAGCAGGGGAAATATAAACCATATTCACAAAAGCAGCTGGAAAATTTAATTATTAGATGTAAGCGGTACGTACCGCGGTACGTACGGATAATCCGTTTGATCC
>JAUVLY010000028.1 GCA_030600505.1 Candidatus Falkowiibacteriota bacterium | reverse complement strand
AGACCAACAGACCATCCAGGATCGCGGTTTTGCCAATCGGTTATTATGACGGTTATGATCGGGGGTTTAGCAGTAACTGTGAAGTGCTGATAAACACTCAGCGCTGCCCGATTCGGGGCCGGGTCTGCATGAACATCTGCATGGTCGATATCACTGACGCGGGCAAAGTAAATCTGGAAGATGAAGTAGTGTTGATCGGCCGACAAGGCGGCGAAGAAATTACTGTAAATGAGCTGGCCGATAGGGTGGGTACAATCCCATACGAAATAACTACCCGTTTGCGGGAAAGCATACCAAGAAAATATATATAAATTACTAATAGTTTTTTTAAGAATTTGTAAATTTGTTTTATGAGACAAATAGTTGACCTACATATTCATAGTAGATATTCCCGAGCCTGCTCCAAGAATTTGACTCTGGAGAATATTGACAAGGCTTGCCGGACCAAGGGCGTGGATATTATCGCGACCGGGGATTTTACTTTTCCGGATTGGTTTGAGGCGATAGAGGATGAATTAATATCCCTCCCTCTCCCCCCAGCCCCCTCTCCCCCCAGCCCCCTCTCCGAGACCGGAGAGGGGGAGAAAAAGGACAGGGGAGAATTGTATACGTTAAAATCAGCTGAAGATGATAAGGTTAAGTTTGTCTTAGCAACTGAGTTGGCTTTGATATATAAAAAGGGTGGTAAGTGCCGGCGGATCCATATTTGCTTGTTGGCGCCGAATATTGAGGCTGTAAGAGAGTTGAATAAATATCTGGATAAAAGATATAATATTCGTTCGGACGGTCGGCCGATTTTGGGGATGGGCGCGGAAAAGCTACTTGAGATTTGTCTTAAGATACACCCTAAATTTTTAATTTTTCCGGCGCACATTTGGACGCCTTGGTTCGCGGTCTTTGGCTCCAAGTCCGGGTTTGACTCCATGGAGGAGTGCTTTGGTAAATATACCAAAGATATTTATGCCTATGAGACTGGCTTAAGTAGCGACCCGGAAATGAATTGGCGTGTTAGCGAACTGGACAAGCTAACCGTCCTTTCTAATTCAGACGCGCACTCGCTACCCAATATTGCCCGCGAGGCTAATGTGTTTGACTTGAAAGTGATTTCATACGATGAACTTTATAAAGTGATTAGAGACAAAAAAACAAAAGCCGGTTCTTTTCTTGATTACACGATTGAGTTTTATCCTGAGGAAGGAATGTATCACTTAGATGGGCATCGGGACTGCGGCGTTTGCTTTACGCCCGAAGAGACCAAGAAACATAAAGGGATTTGCCCTAAATGCAAGAAGCCGCTGGTAATTGGAGTTGAATACCGCGTTGATGAGCTCTCTGACCGGCCAAAAGGATTTAAACTCAAAGGAGCGTCGGGTTTTAAAAAGTTGGTTGAGCTGGATAAAATAATTGCCGAGGCGCTGGGCATTAAAAGCCGGGCTTCAAAAAAAGTACAGATCGAGTATCAAAATTTAATTAAACAAGCCGGGCCGGAGATGGAGATACTGCTTGATAAAGATTTGAATAGTCTGCGTGATTTAACTCTACCTGGTGTAGTGGAAGGGATTAAAAGAGTGCGGGCAGGGAACGTAATTGTTAAACCTGGGTTTGATGGACAATACGGAGTAGTGAAAATATTTAAAGACGAAGAAAGAGAAATAAATAAACAGCCAAAGCTTATATAATGTTATTTTTGCTAGCGCAAAAAGCCGCGCTACAAATGCGGCACATGCGAATTTTGATTTTAATTATTTATTAATTATCACTAATTAGTGTAAGTTTAGCCCGTTTTAGCGGGTTTTTATAAATCAAATTAGCCTATGGGTAGGCCATAGGCGGTTTTTTTATGCTTAATATTAGCTATTTTGCTATAAAACAAGGATAATTAGCTCTTATTTCGCTTGACAAAGCATAAAACTTGTGCTAATATAGAAAATTACGTTAAAAAGAAATAAGGAAGAAATAAGGTCGTTTTTTACGGGCCAGGCACGACAAGCATGGGGATTTTCTGTCTTGGGTTTTTGGGCCAATTATCGGCTAGTGGGTAAAACTACTAACCAATAATTGGCTCAGAAATACCTGGGGAAGATTTCTTGCCTGCCCGTAAAAGATGACCTTTTTGATTACAAATTTTTTCACAAATAAAACAAATAAAAATTGACCCTTAAAACAGGTCGGTTTTTTTGATTACTAATCAAAATTGGTTAGAGAGATGAGGAGCGCAACGTTTCCTTTGAATATCGCCTCAGGCTAAATAATTTCAATAAACTCTTCGCAATATGTGCCATTATGAGGTCTAATATTGTCGTAGTTTCTGCTAAATTTGAGTTTGGGATGAATTATTTCACACATTTTTTGAATTGATGGCTCACCAACGTCTTTGCAAATACATCTGGTATCTAATTTTAACTGGTTTGTCGCCTCAAGATATGGGCAGAAGTTATACGATTCAATCCTAATTTTCGTTGGTGATAATCTAACCATTTTGCTATGCTCAGGATTAATTTTCATGTGATCAAAATAAATAATATGGTATGCCTGTTCTTCTGGCGCTAATCCATTATATTTCGTAAGCATTTCCTTTAAATTATTTTTTATCCAACTAGTCCTTCTTTCTGTAATAATATTTGCGAGTTCAGAGTGCGACAATAATCCATTGCAAACTTGTTTAAGTTGCTTAAATTTTTCTTTTATAGCATTTTGTTCGTTTTTAGAAAATTTAGACATGAAAGATTATTCAGCCTGAGATTATATTTTATTGCTCCACAATCTCCTCGGTAGTAGTTGACAAAGCGTCAACACCTACAAGGCAGACGGCGCGCCAGGGGACGTAGTGGGAGCTGAATCGGATTTCTTCGATTTTACCATCCGGGTAGGTTACGGTGTAGTCAATGTAAGCATCTGCGCCATTGTGGGCGCTTTCGGTACATCTTTTAACACCCGGTTCCAGGTCCGTGGTTTCAATTATTTTTGTCGGTGCCGGCCGGACAATATTATAAATAACCGGATAAGTTTGAGTAGCAATTCGGCCATCATTGGTTCCCCAGAAATCAAAGTATAGGTCATTACCCTCTATGCGGGACTGGATCAAAATGTGATTGCCAGTGTCGTTTTTGAATTTGTAATCCGGCCAAGGGCTGTAGATCGTGGCATCGGTGCCGGCCGGCTCATAGTAGCCGACCCGATAGGAATGATTGCGGCGCATTGTGACCGGCAAGCCGGACGCGGTAGTGCCGCGAAAAGCCGTGGTTCCGATCTGACAAAGGCCGCCGCCGTATTCGGGGATAGTACGCCCTTCTTTTATTACCAATTCGGGCAAATAGCCGGTATCGGCGTTAACTTCACCGAGAACTTTGTTAAGAGAAAATTCTTCATCCGGCGCAATTAAGGTGCCATTTACCGCTGCCGCGCCGATTGCGATATTGTGGCGACGGTTGCTGGGTGAACCGGAAAAATTTGAGTGGCCGATGCCGATTATTTCTTTAATGCCGTAGTTATTTATCTCGGCCGTGTCTACTTCGCTTTTTGTTTCCTCTACAGTAAGCTCAATATCATTTTGGCCAAACAATACTACTTGTTTTTCGATTATTTTAGTGTTTTTTTCTATTGCCAGACCGATACCGTCCTGGCTGGCCTGGAACTCGTTTACTTTTCCGTCTTTAATTTCAAATTTCGCGTCAATTGGTTTTTTATCAATATCCGGGGCAATTGCGCCGCTTAAATAATTGCTAACTTTTTTATAATCAAAGCCGACAATATATTTTTCCGAACTGCTAGTGCTGAAGTTATCTTTAATGATTAGCCAATTAAGAATATCAGATTTGTAGACCAGCCAATTACGCCAGCCATAAGAAAGGGAGAGCGGTGACATATTGATAATTGATCTGGCTATTGAATTAACGTTAAGAACTTCTTTTTTATATATTTTTGGATAGTCAATATTGGCTTTAATTTTTATTGGCGTAATGTCTAAACTACTTAGGCCCCTTTTTAGCTCTTGTTCAGCCGCTTCAATATTAAGGACTTGGCCATAGCTTTCTTCTTTGATATTAAATACGATCGGGTCCCAATGGTTCTCTTGGCTGTATTCAAGGCGGGCATTTTGTGCCGGGGTGGCAAAATGATTAAAGTTACTTAAAAAGAAAGTTTCCAGCTCCTCACGGTTAACAGCGAATAGTATAGTGTGGCGTTGAGGCTTTATTAGAGCGGCGATTTTATTTTGCAAACGTTTAAGGAAAGAGCCAACTCGTCCATAATTTAATAAATTATTTATTGTACTCTCGGTGTCAAAGACTATTACTTCTCTGGCAATATCCCCTTCAAGCGAGGCGATTAGGGGATAAAGTACAGTTTCTTGGTTGTGGTATATGAATGGTATGCCAGTTTGGCTTAATTTATCAATCCTTTTGTTTAGTTCATGCTTGGCCGCTTCACTGTCATACCCGGCCAGGTCTATCTCTCCTAAATAAACACCGGGGTATATTTTTCCACCGTAAAGTTTTTCATAGCCTAAGTAGGCGCTGACCGGTAAGACAAAGACAATAAAAAAAATGGCTACCGGAGCAATCAGCCATTTTAAATCAATTTTTTTCTTTTTCTCAGTCATATAATAAGGAAACTATGGTGTTAAAATTTCGTTGAGAATATTTTTTGCCAGTTGTTTGTTTTCTTTAGTTTTATTTGTTGAATCAATAATATTAATTTCCAGCACAGTCCCTTCTCTGGCCTTTCGCGGCAGCTTGTCTTTTGGCCAGTTTATCGCTTGCTTATCTTTGGTAATCAAAACCGCCTTATCCCCCTCAAACCTATCGATAGTAACAGTAATATTCATATAATTATAATTCGCATGTGCCCCATTCGTAGCGGGGCCGAGCGAAGCGAGTAACATTATTTTTCTCTTACTTTTATTTGAATTTGTTGGGCATTCTTTGCCTTGGGCAGGGTAACGCTCAAAACTCCATTTTCAATTGTTGCTTCCACTTTGTCAGCTTCAACTTCCACCGGCAGGATAATCGAGCGGGAAAAAGAGCCCCAATAACATTCCCTAAATAAATAGTCTTGGTCTTCCACTACTTCGCTCTGTTCCCGGCGGCCGCGGATAGTGAGCATGTCGTTATTAATAGAAATATCAATATCTTCCGGTTTAACTCCGGCAATAGTAGATTTAATTACAATTGCTTTTGGGGTCTGAAAGACATCAATTGAAAGTTGGCCTTCTTCAAATTCTTCAGCCGGCCATTCGTCTTCTACTTCAGTTGGGGCGGATTCTACTTCTTCCTCTTCTTCTGTTTCTTCTTCCTCTGTCTCGTCCTCTTCTATTTCTTCCTTGTCCGCCGAAGCTTCAGCGTAGGAGGAGCCATCTTCATAATATAAATCTTCATCATCCTGATTTTGGATTTCTTCCTCTATTTCTTCAGTTTGACCTCTTTTATCCAAACCGGATAGCTTTTTTAAGAATTTTTTCATATAAAAAATATTATGTTATAAGTATCTATATTATATGATTTTCAAAAGAAATTATCAAGTCAATGGTGGGCTCAAGAGGATTTGAACCTCTGACCTCCACGATGTCAACGTGGCACTCTAACCAACTGAGCTATGAGCCCTATGTTTTTTAGCATAGCGCGGCACTTGCCCGCCAAAGCCGCAGGCGACGGCGGGACCAACTGAGCTAGCCGCCCTAATATTATCTCATTTTCGCTCAGCTTTGTGGGCTTGCCCACCGAAGCCGAGTTTCTGCGAGGCGAAGGTGGGCCTGGATGGAATTGAACCATCGACATCCACGTTATAAGCGTGGCGCTCTAACCCCTGAGCTACAGGCCCTAAACAAAAAAAGGACTTCCATCCTTACCGTGTACGATACCACTTTTTTATATTTTTTTCAAGTTACAGCGACAATTGCTCTAATTTTTCTTTTACGGCTGAAATGATTTCATTCTCAGCTTCACTCACTGGTTTGTCTATTATAATCCTGGCCAGCTTTTTGGTGCCGCTGGGTTTAAAAGATTTAAACAGGTCCAGGGCGTTTACATTTTTAGGGGAATAAATTTGTACTTTGGTTGCCTTGGTAGCAGTTTCTTTTTTAGTGAACTCATAAATAAGCAGGATGATGCGAGCTTGGGGGATATTTATCATTAGCTCGTCAATTACTTCAGATAAGTCATCTTCGGTGGTATCGGTTTTTTTAAAATCTACATCTGTTAGTACCGACCAAATTAATTTATTTTTTAAGCCGCTGTTTAGCCTGGCCAGAACCCGGCCCCAGAGCTTGAGCACAGCCAGTGAGCGGGAGCGGTAGAGCTGGTTAACAATTTCTGTCCTACGGGCACCCATTTTGACCAAAAGGGAAGTAACCGAAAGGGCCTGCGGGGTGATATTTTGGGTTTTAAAACTTCTTGTTTTGGAGATTATACCGGCGAGCAAACAGGTGGCAATATCTTCATCAATTAAATCAGGAAAAGCAAAAGTAAAGAAGTTAAATAAAATTTCCGTAGTTGATATAGCGGTTAGTTCAACATGGTTGATCTGGGCATAGCCTTCATTATTAGGATGGTGATCGATGTTGATGATCGGTACTTGGTAGAAGAATTCAGTGTCGTTGTCATATATCCGGCCCAAGGATTCCAGGTCCGGGGTATCGAGAGTAATAATAAGATCGTATTTGAAGCTACCGGAACGAGAATGGACATCGTCCGCAGTAAAAAAGCCTTCTTTTGGGGAAATAATAAAATTAAGGGTATTATCCTCAATTTTGTATTTGATCTGCCCGACCTTGGCGTTGCTAATATCCAGGGAGACAATAAATTTACGCAAATTATCAAGTGAGCTCTGGATTGCGTTAAAGCTTGGCAAGAAAGCAAAGCTGGCGCTTTTATCAAACGGTTCAGCTATAATATCAACTTTTTTATCCATTTTTTTAAGTAATAGATAAAAAGCCAAAGCTGACGCCACTGAGTCGCCGGTCCAGGTACGCTTGAAAGTAATTAAAATATTATTAGCTTCTTTGATCTGTTCTAATATTTGTTGTTCTTGATTAAACATAATGTTAACATAATGCGAATCTACTGTTATTTCGCTTCGCGAAAGCCCCTCTACGAATAGGGCACATGCGAATATAGCAAATTTGAATTATGCGAATATGCGAATACTTAATAATTCGCATGTGCCGCATTTGTAGTGCGGCTTTTTGCGTTAGCAAAAATAACATAAAAAGCCCGGGCAGTGTTAATTTGTTAGTATGCCGGGTATGGAAGACTGACATATCAATATATAGCAAATCAGGGCTAATGTCAAGGCAATATTGCAATTATACAAGAAGTGGGTAAAAATCGCAAATTCTTGCCAAATTTAGCGATAAATGGTAACGTTAAGCATATAATCTAAAGGAGAGAGGGGCTAAAATTATGAAAAAAGAACTACCCAAGGCCTACGAGCCGCAAAAATATGAGGATAAAATCTATAAAACCTGGGAAGAATCTGGGTTTTTTAATCCGGATAATTTGCCTGACACAAAAGATATTTATTGTAATATTTTGCCGCCGCCAAATTCTAATGGTGAATTGCATATCGGGCATGTTTCCGGATATGTTGTAATGGATTTATTGGGTCGATATCAGAGAATGCAAGGCAAGAAAGTTTTACTTTTACCAGGAAAGGATCACGCTGGTATTCAGACTCAAGTTGTTTATGAAAAGAAGATTAAAAAAGAAAAAGGTGTTAGCCGCTACGACCTTGGCAGAGAAAAATTTTATAAGGAAATTTATGATTTTTGTATTGGCCGGGCAAATTATATGAGAAATCAGGAAAGAAAGATCGGTTTATCAGCCGATTGGAATAGGGAAAAATTTACTTTAGATCCGGATATTATTAAAGTTGTGTTGGAAACTTTTGTAAATATGTACAATGAGGTTGATGATAAAGGGAAGAGGATGATCTACCGGGGAGAAAGAATCATTAATTGGTGTCCGAGATGCACAAGCGCTTTAGCTGACGTGGAAGTAGAGCATGAGGAGCAGTCAGCTAAATTGTATTATTTTAGATATAGTAAAGATTTTCCAATTACCATTGCCACTACTCGTCCGGAAACAAAATTAGGAGATACGGCTGTGGCAGTAAATTCTAAAGATGAGCGATATAAGCAATATATCGGCAAAATGTATGAAGTAAATTTTTGTGGAGTTGATTTGAAGATTAAAATTATTGCTGATCGGCATATTGATAAGGATTTTGGCACCGGCGCCCTAGGGGTTACACCGGCGCATTCAGCTGTTGATTGGCAGATGGCACAGGATAATGATTTGGAAATTGTTAAAGTTATTAATGAACAAGGAGTGATTAATGATGGTTTTGCGGATTTTTCCAAAAAGAGTGTGCTGGAAGCGCGCGCCTTGATAGTTAAAAAGTTAAAAAAAGAAAAGTTAATAGAAAAAGAAGAGGAATTTAATAATAATTTATCGGTTTGCGAGCGCTGTCGGACCGCAATTGAGCCGCTTATATCAAGGCAATGGTTTGTTAATGTTGACCATAAGAATTTTTCTTTAAAACAAGAAGCTAGAAAGGTAGTTGAAAACGAGGAAATAAAAATATATCCGGCTAAATTTAAAAAGGTTATGCTTTCCTGGATTGATAATGTTCATGATTGGTGCATTTCCAGGCAGATCTGGTGGGGACCGAGAATTCCCGCCTGGTACAAGGATGGGGAAATTAAGGTTAGCATTGATTCTCCGGGAAAGGGCTGGATACAGGATGAAGATACTTTTGATACTTGGTTTTCTTCCGGGCAATGGGCCCACACTACGCTTGGGTTTCCTAATGGTGATGATTTCAAAGAATATTATCCCAGCAACACCATGGTTATGGGCAGGGACATTTTGCCTTTTTGGGCTTTTCGCATGATAATTTTAAGTTTGTACAGAACCAAGCAGGCGCCGTTTAAAAATTTGTATTTTACCGGGCTTATCCGTGATGAAAAAGGGCAAAAAATGAGCAAATCCAAAGGCAATGGGATTGAGCCGCTTGATATGATAAAAAGATATGGAACCGACGCGATTCGTTTATCCTTTCTAATCGGTTCTTCCCCGGGAAACGATATGAATCTGGGTGAAGAAAAGATAGCTGGTTATCGGAATATGGTGAATAAGCTTTGGAATGTGAGTAGATATATTTTGCAGACAGCAGACAGCAGACAGCAGACAGCAGAAATTAATTATGATAATTTAACAGTTGCAGATAAATGGATATTAGCTAATTTTAATACGTTAATTGATAAGAATGTCACATCAGTAACAAAATTTTTAGATCGTTATGATTTTTCGCTTGCAGCAACGCTTTTACAAACGTTTACTTCAGATTTTTTTGCGGATTGGTATTTAGAGGTTAGTAAGTTTGAAAAGAGCGAAGAAA
>JAUVLY010000065.1 GCA_030600505.1 Candidatus Falkowiibacteriota bacterium | reverse complement strand
GCTGTTCCTTGTAAGGGGGTATTTACGGCCATGCGCTCGGCCGCTTTGCGTACCATAGTAACAGTAGAATTGATCTCTGGCAAGGGACGGATCCGGCCAAACAAGGTAGTGGCCTGGCCCTCGCGCCGGGTCTGATCCAGGGTGTTGTTTATAAACTTTCTGATATCTTTATACACAATAAAATACTGCTCAATAAACTCCCTGGCCCGAACGTAAGGGATATCCGCGGTTTGCGCCAAACCATGCGGCCCTTGGCCATAAAGAATACCAAAGTTAACGGCCTTGGCCTCACGGCGCATCTGCTTGTCCACTACACTGGGGTTAACCTGGTGGATCTCGGCCGCGGTTGAAGTATGAATATCAGCATTGTTTTTAAAAGCTTTTATCATCTTGGGGTCATTAGAATAATGGGCTGCCAGACGCAGCTCAATCTGCGAATAGTCCAAGGCAACCAAGGTATAGCCGCGCTCGGCCACAAAGGCTTTACGGATCTCACGTCCCAGCTCGGTGCGGACGGGTATATTTTGCAAATTCGGGCTGGAAGAAGACAGCCGGCCGGTAGCGGCCACGGTTTGGTTAAAACTGGTGTGAAGCCTTGCAGTTCGCGAATTAATCATCGCGGGCAGGGCATCTACGTAAGTACTGGTCAATTTAGTCAACTCCCGATATTCCTGGATCAACTTAATGATCGGGTGTAAATCCATAAGCTTATCAAGCTCACTAGCAGCCGTGGATATTCCGGTCTTGGTTTTGGCAATATGGTCAGTCGGGATTTCCAGCTTATCAAAAAGAATAACTTGCAGCTGCTTTGGGGAGCTAATATTAAATTCCTCGCCGGCCTGCTTATGTATTTTCTTTTCGATTTGCCTGATCTCCCGCTGCATAACCTTACTCATGGCGGCTAAAAATTCAATGTTTAGCTTAATTCCCGTATCCTCAATCGTGGCCAGTACTGGAACCAAGGGCATTTCAATGGTTTTAAATAACTTATCCAGCTTCTTTTTCGCCAGCTTAGGCCGCAGATGTTTAACCAGGCGCTGGGTAAAATCCGCATCCTCACAGGAATAAAGGGATAATTTCTCATCTTTTACTTCGCTAAAACTTATTCGCTCACGACCCTTCCCCAGTAAATTGTCTTTGTTAATTTTTTCAAATTGTAATTCCGAAAAAGTTAGAACATCCAGATTATGCTGGCGCGTACCCGGATTAAGCAAATAGCTGGCCACCATGGTGTCAAAATCCACACCCTTAATATCAATCCCCTGGTTCCGAATCACCCGAATATCAAACTTAGCATTATGCGCCTGCTTTTCAATCTTCTCATCTTCAAATATCGGTTTCAACTTCTCCAACCAAGGATGAATATCCGCTGAATGTTGTTTGCTTTCCTTAATTTTTTTATACGAAAAAAGATCGTCTGTTGTCTGTTGTCTGTTGTCTGTTGTCTTTACGTTCACATAAAATGCTTCGCCCTTTTTCCAAGAAAAACTAATCCCCAATAAGCTCGCTGTTAACGGATCAAAGCTGCTGGTTTCCGTATCATAGGTAAAACTCTTTTGTTGACGCAACTTAGTAAAAAAAGGTTTAAACTTTTTTTCTGTGTCAATCAAAATATATTTAAATTCACGCTTGTTGCGCTCAAATTTATCCGCGGTTTTTGTGGCCTGCTCCTCCTTAGTACTTACAATCTGCGAATTACCAAGCGCTTGCAAGCGAGGGAGAAGCGACTTAAACTCCATTTTGGAAAAAAACTCAACGACCCTTGTCTGATCATAAGTCCGAAACCGGGTCTTTTCCAAATCAAATTTTATTTCTACATCACATTTGATGGTAGCTAAATCTTTAGACAAATACGCCTCATCCCTATGGTCGCGCAACAAATCAATAATGCGCGGCGTAACTAAACTTTGAATCGCTTTTGAATTCTTTTTTACTTCTACGTAAACTCTGTCCAGAGTTTTGAATTTATTTAAAAGCACAACCGCGGTTTTTTCACCTACTCCTCTGACACCCGGTATGTTATCACTCGGGTCGCCACGCAGGGCCTTATAGTCTATCATCTGCTCGGGCGTGATACCAAAGCGCTGGACTACCAAAGGCTCATCATAAATAATACTTTCGGTAATGCCCCGGCTCATTGAGTAAACCTTAGTGTGGCCGTTTACAAGCTGAAGAGTATCCATGTCACCGGTGAGTATTATTTTTTCTACGGCTCCATCCACCTTGTTTACGATCGTGCCGATCAGATCATCTGCTTCAAAGCTGGCTTTCTCAAAAATCGGAATATCAAAAGCAGTGGCTAATTCTTTAACCAAGGGAATCTGGTCATAAAGCTCCTGGGGCGCTTTAACCCGCTTGGCCTTGTAAGCTTTAAATTTCTTATGCCGAAAAGTCGGACCCTTCATGTCCATGGTAAGCACCACGTATTCCGGCCTCAGCTCCCGAATCGCCTTAATAAGGAAACCGGCAAAGCCATAAACCGCGTTAACCACTTCACCCTTTTTGGTCATCATAGTACTGGGCAGAGCGTGAAAACTCCGATGCACCAAAGCATTACCGTCAATTACCATTAATTTATCTCGCCGTGGCGATGATTTTTCCCTATTCTTAGCCATAGACATAATATATTACTATTACCATTACATCATAATTTAAGACTAAATTCAAGAGGAACAAAAAACTACCGAGTTAACTCTTTAGTTTTTGTTGTTACCCGCCTACGCTCGTCTACATGGTGGACTTTGTCCACCGTAGCCGAGCTACGGCGAGGCGAAGGTGGACCAGACAGGACTCGAACCCGCCACCCCCTCGATGCAAAAGAGGTGCTCTACCAGATGAGCTACTGGCCCTATATATAAACTATATAAAAAAATTCAGATGAGCCCTGTCCGCCTGACTGCGTAGCTGTCGGCGGGTACTGGCCCAAAATATAAACTTTATTAAAAAGTTAATTTTTAATTCTTAATTTTTAATTTAAAAATCTGTCCCTTCACCAGGTACCATGTACCGGGTTAGCGGCCAGAGCATCCATTCCATAAATCCGCCGATCATGCCGGTAACCGCTAAAAAACCAAAAAAAATAAAAACTATGCCAACCAGCTTATAGCCCAGACGTGAACCGCCGGAAGTACCGAATTTATCTTCAAAAAAACCAATCCTACCAAAATTACTAAGCATCCATTCAGCTTTAAATATTATCAAAAAGCCAAGCGCTAAAATTAATATTCCAATAATGTACTGCATTTAGACAGACGACAGACAGCAGACGACAGACAGCAGGATCCCGAGTACTCGAGATTATCTTCTGCTTACTGTTTACTACTTACTGTTTACTAATTATCTAATATAATTTAAAGGGTTGTATTTACGGCCGTTTATTATAACTTCAAAATGCAAATGCGGTCCGGTAGACCAACCGGTTGAACCCATTGCCGCTATGGTTTGACCCTTACTCACAGAGTCGCCCTTTTTAACATAGAATTTGGACAAATGTGCATAACGGGTTTTTTTGTTGCCGCCGTGATTAATCACAATTTGATTGCCATAGCCGCTACCCCAGCCAACTAGCTCAACAGTTCCGGCATCAGCCGCGTAAATAGCGGTTCCGGTTTTAGCCGCAATATCCACGGCATGATGCCGCCAGGAATAATACTGCGTTATGCGAGTTGCCGCGGTTGGCCAATTCATCTTATTGCCAGCCGCCGCCTGGGCATTAGGCGCTTTAACAATATCCTTGATCGCGGAAAAACCGGTATAAGTTTTGGTCGTATAGCTGGGCTGGCTGACCTTACTCCCGCCCGGCACCATCAAAAGCTGTCCAATTTTTAAAGTATCACCTTTGGCTAATTTATTTGCTTCTAATATTTTTTCTTCTTCAACACTGTATTTCTTAGCAATCGTATTAAGACTATCGCCTTTTTTAATCGCATGCGACACTCCGCTCATCGGCAAAATCTTAAGCTTGTCACCGGGACGAATTATACTGTAAGAGCTTTTATTATTCTCCCAAAGTATGGTTCTTACGCTAATTTCAAATTCCTGAGCGATCGTACTGATAGTATCACCCGGCAGAACCTCATATTCAACAATCCCGGTTCGGGCTCGTTTGGTCTTCTTAGTGGCCGCCAACTCGGGCTTGACTATGCTGCTACCCTCTTGAATTGTAGCTACATCGATTTCTTCTTCTGCCTCTTCGCCCATGCTTACCCTGGGCTGTGGGCGAAAACTATCCAAATTATCCAAATAAGTCTGCTGGACCGAAGATATTACCGCCTCTTTATCAAAGGACTCAATTATGAACTGTTCATCCTCTTCAAACTCGCTAAACTCACTTCGAATAAGATCAGCAAGAATTGTCTGATGGGCCCGGTCGGTTAGTCCTCCGGCCCTGGTCCTGGGCGTAATATTAACTATTATAAGTAGAATGGTCACGGTGATTACCAGCACGTGAACCAATTTTTGGCTGAACAAAAAACTAATTACGTTTTGCTCCAGGCCTTTCCACCCAAGGCGCTTTAAAATCTTCCGATAAAAACCGTAAAATTTAACTACTACTTTATAAAAAAATAATCTAAGTATTGCCCTGATAGGCTTAAAAACCAGCCAAACAAAGAAAGCGGTCACCAAATTTTTAAGTAACGCTAAAAAACTAAATAAATACAATAAGATGCTCGCCCCAATCCTTAGAAATTTCTTATGTGTTTGCTTTCGCTTAGAGCTGGCAAATTTTTTATACCTATAATAACCGATATATTTCTTCTAATTCGTATGCTTGCCCTTCCGAAGCTCCTGCCTGCCGGCAGGCAGGTTAGCGTAGAAGGGTGCCCCATTCGCCTGTCCCGAGCTTGTCGAGGGGTAAGTGGGGCTTTTCCCGATAGGGAAAATAACATTAATAACTGGATAAATAATAACAATAAAGACCCGATTAGTCAACTTGCGTATTGACATTTTCAATTAATGATTTATAATAAAACTATCTTTAATACTTAATTGTATGGAGCCAATATTGGAAGAAATACTAAATTTAACCAAGAAAAAAATGCACGAGCAAGGTGCCTACGGCCGCGATGAGTACAA
>JAUVLY010000089.1 GCA_030600505.1 Candidatus Falkowiibacteriota bacterium | reverse complement strand
TCTAAAATTAAAACTACAAATATACAAATCTAATACAAATTTACAAATAAAATTATCAAAAAAATAATATAAATAATTGAATATATTTCGAATATGAAATAAAATATTTGTATATTCGTAAATAATTCGTAATTCGTAGTGTATGGTTAAAGAAAAAACAAATACCAATGAAAAGCTCCAGGCGGCCGAGGAGGCCATGGAGCAAATAAAGACCAAATTTGGTGAAGGCGCGATAATGAAATTCGGCGAAGCCAGAAAATCCAATGTAGACGCGGTTCCGACCGGCTGTCTATCTCTGGATATTGCTTTGGGGATCGGCGGTGTTCCCCGCGGGCGCATCATTGAAATATTTGGACCAGAAGCGTCGGGTAAAACCACTCTGGCCCAGCATATTGTCGCGGAAGTACAAAAACTGGGCGGAATTGCCGCCTTTATTGACGCCGAACACGCTCTGGACCCGGATTACGCTGCTAAAATCGGTGTAAACGTCAAAGAAATGCTTATCTCTCAGCCCGACACCGGCGAGCAGGCCTTAGAAATTCTGGAAACCCTGGTCCGCTCCAACGCAGTTGACGTAGCGGTAATTGATAGTGTAGCGGCCCTGGTGCCAAAAAAAGAGATTGAAGGAGAAATGGGCGACCAACATATGGCCCTGCAAGCCCGGCTAATGAGCCAAGCACTGCGCAAACTTACCGGCGTTGTTAGTAAAACAAAAACTGTGGTAATATTTATTAATCAGATCCGGCACAAAATCGGCGTCTTTTTTGGCAACCCGGAGGTCACTACCGGTGGTAATGCTTTGAAATTCTATTCTTCGGTCCGAATTGAGGTTCGCCGCTCAGCCCAAATAAAACAAGCAGACAAAATAATCGGCAACCGGGTAAAGTCAAAAGTGGTTAAAAATAAAGTGGCCGCCCCTTTCCGCACCTGTGAATTTGACATAATGTATAATGAAGGCATTTCTATTTCCGGCGACCTTTTGGACACCGGTGTCGTACACAGTGTAATTAGTAAATCCGGCAATACTTACTCCTTTGGTGACATTAAACTCGGCGTAGGCCGTGAAAATGCCAAACGCTTTCTCCGCGCTGACAAAAAACTGATGAAAGAAATTAGAAAAAAAATTATCTCAGAGATCAAAGCCAGAGAAGTAGAAGAAGACTAACGTCACGAATATACACAAATTTGATACTAATATAACAAATCAAATTTACTCAAATAAAAAACTCGATGTTAAAAAATACATCAAGTTTTTATTTAAAAATATAATTTTACTATACAATAAAATATTTGATATCTAAATTCGCATGTGCCCCGCCTCGGCGGGGCTTTTTGCGCTAGCAAAAACAACATCATGCTCTTTCCGCGTATTCACCGGTCTCGGTGTTGATGCGGATAATGTCACCTTCGTTAATGAAAAGCGGGGCTGATATTTCCGTGCCGGTCTCTATCACTACTCTTTTGTTTACGTTGCCGGCCGAATTTCCTTTGACACCGGGAGGGGCGCTCGTTACTTTAAACTCCATCTTGATCGGCAAGTCAATAGCTACCGGATTGGATTCAAAATATAGAACATCAACATCGGTTCCGTCTTTAAGGAATTTAATTTTGTCACCAATTGCTTCCAGGTCAATTGTAAACTGTTCGTAGGATTCATTATCCATAAAATTGGCATTGTTCTCGTCGGCGTACATAAAATTGGCTTTTTTCTTCTCGGTATCAGCGGACTCTGCCTTGTCATTGCCTTGAAAAGTCTTATCCAGAACCGAACCATCGATCAGATTCTTCAGCTTTACCTTGAGCACCGCACCACCCCGGGCGACCTTATGATGATCAGTCCGGGTAACAATAAATGGTGCCTTATTCACCTGAATAATTTTTCCTATTTTTATTTCGTTCAAACTTAACATTAATCACGTAACATAGAACATAGAACACATAACAAATCGCTCCTTGTTATGTGCTGCTTGTTGTGTGCAATTTATTTGTTAGTATAGGGAAGCAGGGCCATGGTCCGGGCTCGCTTGATGGCAGTTGCCAGTTTGCGCTGATGCCAAGAGCACATCCCGGTGCGTTTGCGCGGCAAAATTTTCTTATAAACATTAGTAAAACGGCGAATCGTATTAATATCCTTATAGTCCACTTCGCTAATATTATTAACACAGAAATGGCAAGCCTTGTCTTGTTTGATTTGTTTAGTCATTATTTAAGTTAGTGCAATCCTGATTATATCAAAAAGGTGTTACACTTAATATTCGTATGTCCCGCATCATTCGCATGTGCCCCATTTGTAGCGGGGCCGAGCGAAGCGAGTAACGTTAGAAGGGTATGTTCTCTACTTTAATTTCATCTTCTTGAGGATTAGCGTCGGTATCGGTATTAGCATCACTGCCAACCGCTTGACTGGAATCAATTACCGGTTCTTCATTTGGAGCGGGTGGCTGTTCGTCGCCGCCCATTGGAGCAGCGCCGGCACCGGCCCGATCCAGCATAATCATATTGTCGGCTACGATCTCGGTGCGGTAGCGCTTAACGCTGTCCTGGCCAACCCAATCACGAGTTTGCAAGCGGCCTTCAATATAAACCTTTGAACCTTTATGCAGGTACTGGCCGCAAATATCCGCTAAACGGCGCCAAGCTACAACATTGTGATATTCTACGCGCTCTTGGCGCTGGCCGGCCTGGTCCTTCCAGATTAAATTGGTCGCGACCGAGAAAGAGGCAACAGAATTTCCATTAGGGGTGTTGCGCAATTCCGGATCGCGGGTTAAATTGCCAATGATCATGGCTTTGTTGAGGTTCATACTTTTTGTTCTTTACTTTTGTTTCTAAAGGCAATAAAACAAAAGAGTTAATTATAAATTATTAAAATTTAGAGAAGGTCATCGGTTTCTAAAATTTTATCCAACTTTTCATCCAAATCTTTAAGGTCAACCGGCTTCTTCTTCTCAAGCTTTTTCTCTTCTTTTTTAATTTCTTTTTCTTCTTTCTCTTTCGTCTTAGCGACCCGTTTCTCGGCCGCTCTTTTCTCAGCCTCAATCTCCTCTGCGCTGCGCACCGGTTTGGCTACCAGCATATGCCGCAATATCTCATTGGACAAACGAAAAGTGCGGTCCAGGCCAGCCACCTTGTCTGCTTCCAGATCAAACTCGACTAATTGATAATAACCATGATGAAAATGCTCAATTGGATAAGTAAATTTTTTCTTGCCCCACTCTTCTGAGTATGTGACTGCGCCGCCATTGTCCGTAATTGTTTTACTTACTTTCTCTCTAATGGGCTTAAGTTCATCCTCCGTAAACTTATTAGAAATAATATAAAGCATTTCATAATGCGGGGTTTTGTTTGATTTATTCTTGGCCATATTTATATTCGCATGTGCCGCATTTGTAGCGCGGCTTTTTGCGCTAGCAAAAACAACATAAAAATCCCAAGATATTCAAAATGGGATCATTTCAAGAATACCTTTAGCCCCGTACCGATTTACAGTGGGGCTATTCCGTGTATAAATACTGGAATATGGGAAAGGTTAATTAAATTTTAAACGTAATTGCACTTTAACATAGTGATTTAAAAATTGCAAGACCAATAATTTTATGTTAATTTAAATATACAAATATTTATACTAATTTTGACTAAAATATGCAATATTTTTTTATTCTGGGCTCAAATCCAACCCTTTCCATCGCTGAGTTAACCGCTATTTTGCCGTCTAGCGCTGAATTTAAATTTCCCGCTTCGGATATAGCTATAGTAAGCGTGAATAAACCATTGGCGGCTGAAACACTAATAAAAAAGCTTGGCGGTACGATCAAGATCGGTTGGCTGGAAAAAACCGCTAACCGCTATAC
>JAUVLY010000118.1 GCA_030600505.1 Candidatus Falkowiibacteriota bacterium | reverse complement strand
ATGCGATATTAGTAATTAATATTTCAAAAAATAATATAAAGAATTATATAGGCGGTAATACTTTTTTAGAAATGGGTTTTGCTCACGTACTTAATAAACCAATTTATTTATTAAATAATATTCCTGAAATATCTTATCAGGACGAAATTGTTGCTATGAAGCCAATAATAATTAATAATGATTTAAATAAAATTAAATAAATAATATGTTAGATATAAAGTATATCCGTGAAAATCAAAAAGAAATAAAAAAGGCGGCCAAGAATAAGAATATTGATCTGGATTTAAATAAATTGCTTGAGCTGGATGAAAAACGGCGTGATTTGTTTTCCCGGGTTGACGAACTTCGCAGCGAAAGGAATAAACTTGCTAAAAGCGGCAAAACAGGAAAACCAAGCGCCGAAATAATAAGTAAAGGAAAAAAATTAAAAGTAAGCATTGCCGAAGTAGAAGAAAAATTGGTCAGCATTGAAGCAGATTATAATAAATTAATGGTGCTGGTGCCGATAATTCCCTCAGCTGACACGCCGGTCGGGAAGAGTGAAGATGAGAATGTAGAAATATTTAATTCCGGTCCGGTTACTAAGTTTGATTTTGAACCCAAGGATCATATTATGCTAGGTAAGGATCTGGATATAATTGACTTTGATCGGGGAGTAAAAGTGGCCGGCTACCGCGGTTATTATTTGAAAAACGAAGGTGCTAACCTGCAAATGGCGATAATGATCTATGCTTTTAACAAATTGGTTACTAAAGGCTTCACCCCGGTTATTCCCCCTACTCTGGTACGTGAGTTTGTATTGTTTGGCTCCGGCTATTTTGCCGGTGAAACCTACAACGCGGAAGTGGATGAAATATACAAGATTGCCAATGAGGAAATAGAAGCGGATGGCAAAAAAAACAAAGAAGATAAATTTTTAATTGGTACAGCCGAGCCTTCACTACTGGCATATCATGCCAACGAAACCCTTAAAGAAGGCGATTTGCCGCTAAGATTTTGCGGCTTTAGCCAGTGCTACCGCTCGGAAATCGGTTCTTACGGCAAAGATACCAAGGGAATGTACCGGGTGCATGAATTTATGAAGGTTGAGCAAGTAACAATTTGCCCGGCTGATATAGAGCTATCTGACAAATTACATGGTGAAATGGTGGCTATTTCCGAGGAATTACATAAGGAATTAGGATTGCCTTACCGCAAATTACAGATCTGTACCGGGGATATGAGCGCGGGCAAATATAAAATGTTTGACCTGGAGGCCTGGATCCCGTCGCGTCAAGGATACGGCGAAACCGGCTCTGCCAGCAACTTTCTTGACTGGCAGGCACGCCGTTTAAATGTGAAATACAAAACAAAGGATAATAAAACCAAAGTAGCGTATATGCTTAACAACACCGCCCTGGCCACTCCGCGAACTATCATCGCCATTCTGGAAAACCATCAGCAGTCTGACGGCTCAGTCAATATACCTAAGGTTTTACAACCTTTTATGCCGAATAATATTAGTGTGATTGAGAAAAAGTAATAAGCAACTGTCATCCTGAGGTTATTATTAATATTAGTTCGTTTGAGCCGGGCGTCCCCGCCCGCGAATTTAGAAGCTTTTAACGTCGCAGGCCAGGAGGCCTTGCTCCAACGCAATTGGAATTCAGAATGACAGTGATTTAAAATATATACATATGTCTAAACTTAAAATTGCCTTGCTTCTGGGTGGTATATCCGGTGAGCGGGAAGTATCACTCAAAACCGGCTCTATCATTTATGACGCCTTGGATAAAAATAAATACGAAATCACTAAATATGACCCAAAAACTGATATTAAAAAATTGGTTGATGATATCGAAAAGAAGAAAATAGATTTGGTTTTTCCGGCTCTGCACGGACCTTACGGTGAAGATGGTCGGCTCCAGGGTATGTTGGACATGCTTAACGTGCCTTATGTCTTTTCTAATTGTTTGGCCAGTGCCTTGGCAATGCACAAAGTAAAAACCAAAATCATTGCCGAAGCAGCCATGATTGACACAATTGCCTATGCAGTAATTAATAAGGATGAAAAATTTAATCTAGATATAATTAAAAAGGAAATCGGTTTACCACTTGTTATTAAGCCAGTTGAATTGGGCTCTTCAGTCGGTATGAGCATAGCTAAAGACGATAATGAGCTCACAGAGGCAATAAAATTAGGATTTAAACACGATAAATCGCTAATGTTAGAGCAATTTATCCAAGGACGCGAACTTACAGTCGCGGTAATGGGCAAAGAGGGCAGGGGACAGGCATTGCCGGTAATTGAAATTAAGCCCATGATTTCGGAATGGTTTGACTTTAAAGCAAAATATGAAGTTGGGGGAAGTGAAGAAGTATGTCCGGCAAAAATTCCGGGTGTTGCACGAGACGAAATACAAGATTTAGCAGAGCGTGCCTTTAATGCAATTGGCTGTAAAGACCTGGCTCGGGCTGATTTTATTTGGCTGGAAAAAGAAAACAAATTTTATTTTTTGGAAATTAACACCATCCCCGGAATGACCGCAACCAGCCTGGCCCCGCAAGCCGCTAAGGCCGCGGGGATGGAATTCCCTGAATTTCTTGATAAGATAATTGGCTAGAATATTTAGTGTCATCCTGAACGAAGCGAGAGCGAAGTGAATGATCTCGTGACTGTATCCACGAGATTCTTCAC
>JAUVLY010000048.1 GCA_030600505.1 Candidatus Falkowiibacteriota bacterium | reverse complement strand
GCCCGGCGATTTTATGCTATTGGGATTTTGATTATTGGAATTTTAACTAAGACAATTAGCGATTCCAATGTTTCCTTTTCTTTTATATCCATGGCGCTGTTTGTAGTGGTAGTATTGGCCATTAATGTTGTTTTTAATATTTATATTGAACAGGCGAGGAAAAAAGAGTCAACTAAGCAGATGAATGTTTTGGGGGTTTGCCAAATTATTCTTGAGTTGATTGTAATTATTTTAGTGATTCATAAAGCCGGTGGGATTGATAGTATTGCCTTGGTTTTTTATTTTTTGACGATAGTCTCGTCTTCTTTATTGTTTGGTTTAAGCGGCGCGGTCATTACCTCTTTAGCGGCCGGTATATTGATCAACGGCTTGGTTACCCTGGAGTACGCGGGTGTGATTGAGCATATTAATCGATATGGTGTAGAGTCTATTGAGTTTTTAAGTTTACCCTTTGCTTTAACCAAAACGCTAACGATTGCTTTTTTCTATTTTATTGTGGGAGTTTTTTCCGGTTTGGGTGCTAGACTGCTCTACGCTAGGGAAGAGCAGACAATTAAAAAAACCGAAGAAGCCGATAAAGCCAATAAAAAGCTTAAGCAGAAAGTCGGGGAATTGGAAAAATCACAAAAATCGTCCCTTAATGCCTTTGCTGACTTGAAGCAGGAAAGGATTATTTCAGACTCGGAAAGAAAGCGGACCACCGCGATACTCTCTAATTTTATTGATCCGATTATTTTAATTAGCAAGAATCATATTATTAATTTTGTTAATCCCGCCGCCAAAGAGGTTCTGGGCCTGGATACAAGGGCCTTAAGTAAGCAGATTGATGTCAAAAACCATTATTCAATGAATAATTTTAAGGAATTACTAAGCTTTGATTATACGGTGAATCCCATTAAAAATGAAGACGAAGAAGGGGAAAGCACGGAAGAATTAATAATTCATCACAGCGATCATGATGTGACCTATAAAATAACAACAGTTGACGTACACGATGATCAGAAAAATAGTTTGGGAACCATGAAGATATTTTACGATTTTACCCGTGAGAAAATGATAGATAAAATAAAATCGGAATTTATTTCCATTGCGGCCCATCAATTGCGTACTCCTTTGTCGGCCATAAAATGGGCGATCAAGATGGTGCTTGACGGTGATGTCGGCAAGCTTAACAAAGAACAGGAGAAAATATTATTCAAAGGCTATGCCAGTAACGAGCGAATTATAAAACTCGTCAATGACATGCTTGATGTTTCACGGATCGAAGAGGGAAGATTTAATTATGAGTTTAAAAAGGAAAATTTTCTTGAAGTATTGGATATTGCCGTCGAACATGTCAATGCCTTAATTAGGTCCAAAAAAATAAAATTAACGATTAAGCACCCCAAAAAATTGCCGTTAGTGAGTATAGACAAAGAAAAGATGATGATGGCTATAGAAAATTTATTGGAGAACGCGGCTGAATATACTCTGCCCGGCGGGAAAATAGATGTTACTATAGAGAGTGGGGCAAAATTTATTCGTTTCAAAATTCAGGATTCAGGCGTAGGTATACCTGCGCAAGACCAGGAAAAACTTTTCTCCAAATTTTTTCGCGCTTCAAACGTTATCCGGATGCAGACCGACGGCTCGGGCCTGGGCCTGTTTATAGTTAAAAATGTAATAAATAAACATAATGGTAAAATAAATTTTTCCAGCGAGGAAGGCAGGGGAACGGAATTTGCCTTTACCATTCCAACCGGGAAATAGTGTTGTTTTTCCTGGCGGAAAAAGCTCCGCCGAGGCGGGGCACATGCGAATATTAATTAAAATTTTTAAATATAATTATATGCCAGACAATAAAAAAAAGATATTGGTTATAGAAGACGAAGAAACATTAATTGATTTATTGGTTACTAAATTGAAAGCTGAGGGCTACAAAGTGGAATGCGCCACTGACGGTGAAAGCGGATTAAAAAAAATCAGGTCAACGCACCCTGATATAATTCTTTTGGACATTGTCATGCCCAAGAAAAACGGTTACGAGGTGATGGAGGCAATGCGGGCCGAAAATATTTCCATTCCGGTGATCATTATCTCTAATTCGGGACAGCCGGTAGAAATTGAAAAGACCAAAAAATTGGGAGCAGTTGATTATCTGATCAAAACCGAATTCAGCCCACAGGAGGTTTTGGAAAAAGTAAGTAATTATTTGGAAGAAAAAGGTCAGACTCGTGAGTCGGATAAGCCGGCCGTGCCCGATTCGAGTATTAATAAAGATGTCCAACAGCTTGGTATCCGCGTATTGCTTGTGGAGGATGACGCGTTTCTTAGGGAAATATGCTCAAAGAAGCTAATCAACGATGGCTATGAGGTTTATGCCGCTATTGACGGGCAGGAAGCCTTGGAAACAGTTGGCCAGGTGAAGCCGGATATTGTTCTTTTGGATATTATTTTGCCGTCAATTGACGGCTTTCAGGTCTTATCGGCAATTCGCAAGCATAATGATAAAAGAATCGCCAAGACACCGGTGATTATGCTTTCAAATTTAGGCCAGGAAGAAGATATAAAAAAGGCCATGGATATGGGAGCCAATGATTATTTGGTTAAAGCCCATTTTACGACCGAGGAAATAGCCAATAAAATTAAACAAGTAATAAAAAAGGGATAATATATTAGAGTTTACGCATTTGCTGTCATCCTGAGTCCCGAGTTATCGGGACGAAGGATCTCGTCTTATATCCACGAGATTCTTCGTTTCACTCAGAATGACACGGAACTATTCACGAGATCCTTCACTCCGCTAGCGCTTCGTTCAGGATGACAAAAGTGGCTAAATGCGTAAAATGTATAAGATATGGATTTTAATTATAAAAGAAAATTGGAGATCAATGAATGGATAATAACCACCCGTTGGTTTTATATGGTGGCGGTTTTTTTAATTGGTATTTTAGGCAATTCATTAATTAGCATATTTGAAGTTAAATTTACGTTTTTTTCAATTTCCTTTTTGCTTTTGATTTATTTATTTATTAATGCGTGTTTATACAGAACTTTAATTGCGATCAAAAAACATCAATCGGAGATTCGTTTAAAAATATTAAGTGTTGGGCAAATTATTATTGAGTTGATCATTTTTACTATTGTAATGCGCTTGGTTGGCGAGGAATCGATTGCCAGTGTTTTTTTCTTTTTGCCGATTATTTCGGCGGCAATAATATTTGGCACTAAAGGGGCGGTAATCACCGCGCTTGCATCAGCTATCCTGGTTAATGTTTCGGTAGTAACCGGGTATATGGATTTGTTAATCCAATATATATTTAACCGGAATATTTTTAATGCTGCCGAATTGGTTGAGCTTAGGTATATAACTTTTTCTTTAATAAGTGTAATTGTAACCTCAAATTTTTATATAGTACTCGCTTTTGTGTCCGGCTATAGTTTTAAGCTTATTTTTAAGCGCGAACAAAAATTAATGGCTCAGGCCGAGCAGCTGGTTATGGAGAAGCAAACAGGAGAAGAGGAGGTCAAAAGACTGGATGCCAATGCCAATAAATTGGCCGAACAAGACCGTAAATTGAAGTCAATTAATATTGAATTAAGCAAACGTTTGAATCAGCTGGAGAATTCGGAGAAATCAATTATTCGTGCCTTTGCCGACCTACAGGAAGCACGGAAAAAGACTGATGATGAGCGCAACAAAACCGCGGCTATTATATCGAATTTTATTGATCCAATAATAGTAATTGATGTTGAGAATAAGATTAATCTGATCAATCCCTCGGCGATGGAAGTTTTTGGTTTTAGCGCCGATGATTTAGGCAAGGAAGTGTCGCCTAAAAATAATTATTCATTTGAAAATTTTAAAGAATTGATTCAGGAAGATTTTAATATTAAAACAAACAAGGAATTAAAATCTAGCAACCCCAACGAGGAAGAGCTGGTAATAACCGTTGCCGAGCAGGAATTGACTTATAAGGTAATAACCGCTCCAGTCGTTGATAGCAAAAAAAATAAGATTGGGGTGATGAAAATATTTTATAATTTGACGAGGGAAAAGATGATTGATAAAATGAAATCAGAGTTTATTTCAATTGCCGCCCATCAGCTCCGCACCCCTTTGTCGGCGATAAAATGGGTAATAAAAATGATATTGGACGGCGAGGTTGGTGAATTAAATGACGAACAAAAAGAATTCTTAAGCAAGGGCTATAAGAGTAATGAGCGGATCATTGAATTGGTTAATGACATGTTAAATGTTTCCCGGATCGAAGAGGGGCGGTTTGGTTATACTTTTAACAAAGAAGATTTTGTTTCATTGGTTAATAAAATCGCCGGCAATGAAGAAAACGTGTTAGAATCCAAGAGCATTAAATTCACTTTGAATCTGCCAACGTCACTGCCCAAAATATATATGGACAAGACAAAGATGGATTTGGCGATTACCAATTTGCTTGAGAACGCGATTAAATATACTCCGGAGCACGGTAAAATCAGTTTAAGTGTGGAAGCGGGCGACAAGTTTATCAAAGTGCGGATGAAAGATAATGGCGTTGGAATTCCAAAAAATGATTTACCGAAACTATTCACTAAATTTTTCCGGGCCGTAAATGTTATCCGGATGCAAACCGAAGGTTCGGGTTTAGGATTATTTATGGTTAAAAATATTATTAAGCGTCACGGCGGAGAGATCATGGTTAATAGTGAAGAAGGAAAAGGAACTGAATTTATTTTTACATTGCCAATTGGAGAATCAAAATAATGTTATTTTTGCTGGCGCAAAAAGCCGCACTACAAATGCGGCACATGCGAATTTAGATTTTAAAACCCGCGTTTTTTGACACAGGCGAAAAGCAGTAATCACCTGCAGGGCAAACACCTTGCAGTGTAATAAATTATATTTACTATTATTTAATAATAAAAAATAAATGAGTCAGGAAAAAACCAAGACTAAAAAAAGAATATTAATTATTGAAGATGAAGAATCTTTAGTGGATTTATTAACCGCTAAGCTTAAAAAGGAAGGGTATAGCGTGGAATTCGCTTATGATGGCGAGGCCGGCTATAATAAGATCAAAGAAATAAAGCCGGATTTAATACTCCTGGATATTGTGATGCCTAAAATGGACGGTTATGAAGTATTGGAAAAAATGAACGAAGAGAAGGTTAATATCCCGGTAATTATTATTTCTAATTCGGGCCAGCCGGTAGAGATTGAAAAGACCAAAAAATTGGGAGCAATCGGCCATCTTATTAAAACCGAGTTTAGCCCGCTTGATGTGTTAAACAAGGTTAAGGATTGTTTGGACAACGGCGGTGATCCCTTTGCTGCAAAAGAAACACATGAGGTGCTTAAGGCCAAGGAAAATAATGAAGCAAAAAAACTTGGAGTGAATGTTTTGCTGGTTGAGGACGATGCTTTTCTGCGCGAAATATGCTCCAAGAAGCTGACTAAAGAGGGCTATACGGTTTATGAGGCGATTGACGGGGAACAGGCTTTGAGCGGGATTGAGTCAGCCAAACCGGATATTGTCCTTTTGGATATAATTTTACCGGCGATTGACGGTTTTCAAATTCTCAGTCAAATCAGGACAAATAAAAATAAGAAAATCGCTAAAGTGCCGGTTATTATGCTTTCCAATTTGGGCCAGGACGACGACATAAAAAAGGCCATGGACATGGGCGCTAACGATTATTTAGTTAAGGCTCATTTTACCACCGAGGAGATTATTGAAAAGATAAAAGTTTTATTGAAAAAATAATTAAAATAAGCGAAAAATTCAACCTGCATGGTTGAATTTTTTGTTTGCAATTTATGTTCGTTCTTTGTATAGTAAAGCTATAATTAAAATGAAAAATAAGAAAAATAAGATTGAATTATTAGCGCCGGCGGGAAATTTACATAAATTAAAAACCGCCTTGGCTTTTGGGGCGGACGCGGTGTATGCCGGAATTCCTGATTTTTCGCTTAGAGTACGGATAAATGATTTTGATATGAACGGCATCAGAGAAGCTGTCAAATATTGCCATCAAAACAAAAAAAAAATATATATAACCTTGAATATTTTTGCTCATAATAAACATTTTAAAAATTTAGAAAAACATCTTAAATTTTTAAAATCTATCAAGGTTGATGGTTTGATTATTTCGGATCCGGGAATACTGGAAGTAGTTAAAAAAGTATGGCCCAAAGCCAATCTCCATTTGTCAACTCAGGCAAATTGCACTAACGTGCAGGCCGCAAAATTTTGGCAAGAGCAAGGAGTGGGCAGGATAATTTTGGGCCGTGAAGTTACTCTTGCGGAAATCAAAGAAATTCATCAGGCTTGCCCAAACCTGGAGCTGGAATATTTTGTCCACGGTGCCATGTGTATGGCATATTCGGGACGTTGTTTTTTGTCCTCAGAGTTTACTGGTCGGTCGGCTAATTTGGGCGACTGCGCGCAACCTTGTCGGTGGGAATATGTTGAAAAATCCCAAATCCCAAATCCCAAATCCCAAATAAATTCCAAACATGAAATCTCAAATTCCAAACAATTAATAACCAAAGGACATGAAAATAATATGCTTGAAGTTGTTGAAGAGATGCACGGTTCATATATTTTAAATTCCAAAGATCTGTGTTTGATAAAATATTTGCGTGAGTTG
>JAUVLY010000035.1 GCA_030600505.1 Candidatus Falkowiibacteriota bacterium | reverse complement strand
CAACTCATAAATCATAATAATCCCACCAGTTGTAAATACTGTTATCTTTAATATAATTTTTTGCATTATTTTACTACGAATTTGGATTTAATATAACGTTGGAGCAAGGCCTCTGGCCTGCGACTTTCTGCGCAACAAAATTTCGCGGGCCAGAGGCCCAGCTCAAACATTAAATAATTTATTCGTAAATTCGTACTGATTCGTAATTCGTAACTACCCAAACATTATCCAACCAGGTTTAAATATAAGCAACAGACCAATAATAATCATTATAATACCGCCGACCCAGCCGGACCACTTGGTATAGCGCGAGCTGATCGCCTTCATTCTAAGCGTAGTCATGGCCACAATAAAAATAAACAGATCATCAAGCATGAAAATTAAAATATAAAAAAGAAGATACGCATTATACTGCCAAGTGGATAAATTAGCCAAAGATAAAACGCTGGTATACACCGCCGGCAGCCCAGCCGAGCAAACTAGCTCCACTAAATTTACGGCCGCGGCCAAAATTATGATTCCGCCAATCGCTATCCAGAAATTCTTTTCCAGCACCAAGGCCTTGAGACGGTAAAAAACTTGCCTGCGCTTTTCGCCTTCGGTCACCGGGCAACCTTCGCGGCTGTCCCAAGCCTCTTTCAAGTGCCAAAAACCGCTGGCAAGTGCCACTAAGGCAATACTTATCCTGATCCAAAAAACAAAACCAAGGAATAAAAATAAATTCAGCCAGGCCGACAAAAACAAAAAATAAACCGCGCCCGAAGCCAAAATAAAAACCGAGCCCAGCACCCACATCCGGCGCCGATCTTCTATGCCAAGCAATAAGCTTATTAAAAACATCAGCACCCACATTGCGCAAGGGTTAAAGCCGTCCGCCGCGGCCAAAAGAAAGGTCAAAATAGGCAGGGATACAGTCTTAACATTAATCTCGCCAAAAAACGGCACACCGATAATGTCCGGTGAATTACTTGAATTTTGCGATTGATCAGCCTGACAGCCACAATTGTGAATACACTCGCTATCTCCAGTGTCGCAGCCGTGGACACATTCTTCTGAATTTTTCTTAAGGCCGGTTATTAAGCCAACCACATCCGAGCAACCCTCATTCTCATACCGGGCAATCAAGTCCAAAATTTGTTTACCGGTTACCTTATCGTTATAATAACCGATTATAGCCTGGTCGCTAATAAACAACATCGGCACGCCAGCCACGTTAATACCCAACTCTTGCCCTATTTGAGATAATATTTTGGCATTATCCCGATTCTGCCAGGCTTCAAAGTAGTGGATATTAATATTATCTTTTTCTTTTTTTAAACGCTCTAAAAATTTTTCTTCCTTGGAGCAATGCGGACAACCATTACCATAGAAAAAATACAGGTCAATATTATCATCCGCCTGAGTGGTAGGTATATTAACAAAAAATAAAAACGCTAAAGCTATAATAAAAAAAATCTTTCTCATAAATTTATAGTTTTTAAGCTATCCCTATCATAACACTAATTTTAGAACTTAATCAAATTATAAATCCCACAAATCAACAAATTTTTTTCACAAATACAACAAATACATATTATATGGTTTGAACATATTATTGCAGTTAACAAGTAAATATTTATTTGTTTTATTTGTTGTTAGATTTGTTGATTTGTGGGATTCTAAATAAATACAAACCCCCTCATAAATGAGGGGGTTGTAGTTTGCAAAAGAAGGGGCCTGTCTGGCACCTACTAACCACGAATAGTTAAAGGCTCCAAAACAGATGCCCGAAAAAATATTTTGTACATAAACATTTATTCGAGCGAATATTCAAAATAAATTGAATTTATATTACTAAACTATTCTTTCTTATCGCTTTGTTCTTGTTTTTCTTTAATCAATTCCCGGTTCACCCAGAATATCCAAATAATGACCGCTACTAAAAACAAAATAAATATTACCAAGTTCCAGCGCAAGCGTCCTTGCCTTTCCTTATCTTCGTTTATTAAACCGCTTTGCTCTTCAACTATTTCCTGTTCCTCGCTTAATATTTCATCTAATTCAGAAATTACTGCCTCATTATCTTCCGAAGTGTCAATAACACTTTCTTCAGCTAAACTATCTTCAGATATTTTAGCTTTAGCTAAGGCTCTTAAATCTGCTTTATCGCCAGCACTAAGTTTTTGCAGAAGTTCTTCGTCATTAAGAATTTTTTCTAAAGCCAAAGATTGGTCAACGGACAAAGAAACACTTGGGTCAAATTGAAAAAACTGCGCCAGAATAATTAGGTCCTTAAAATCAGTTCCAAAAACACTTTCACTCGACAATACCGCAATCTCTTCTTCAACCGCTATTGGGCTAATAAAGGGTTCACCGACGAAATAATTAATTGAATTTGACCAAATGCTTATCTTGCCGCGTGAATCAGTGGCTGTAACATATATCTGATGCTGCCCGCGGCTCAAAGATAAAAACGGCTGGTAGGCAAAACTAACCGTACCACTTGCATGTGTGCCTGATATAAACTCACCATCCAAATTGCCGTCTATAAAAACTTTTATTAAAGAATCATTCTTGCTTAAACCAACTATAAAAGGTTGTTCAAGAGTTGAGCTACTATTTACTACCGGTGCCATCAAGGTCGGAGCCGGCATTGGCGCCTCAATATTAAAATCTAAAACGTTTGATAATTTACTTGTTCGGCCATCCTGGCTAACAGCTACCGCCCAAACCTGATGCTTGCCAATACTTAAATTAAGAAACGGCTGATAAACAAAATCCGCGGTCCCGGTTTCATTATTAATAACGCCGGTATTACCGTTAATTATTCCATCTATAAAAACATGGACGATTGTATCGCTTTCGCTAAGGCCGGTAATCAACGGCCTTGTCTCGCCGGTAATGGTATTTTTGTCTGGCACGAGCAATGTCGGGGCCGGTAGTTCCGGTACTAAAAAATCAACCGAAGCTGAAAACATAGATAGCACCAAAGAAGTCTTGTCCCGGGCAATAGCGGTAAGTGAGTATTCACCTGAAACTAAATCACTCTCTACTTGGTAGTAAAAATTATTAGTCGCTGTTTCAGTCTCATTGATTTCCGCCAACTCACTAAAAGTGCCGTTTATATAAATCAACACTTCTGTGTTCGGAGCCGTCAACCCGGTAATCAATGGTTTGGTTTGGTTTACGCTTTGATCAACCGCAATAACTATGGGAACAGGTACAAAAGCAGCCAAGAGGCTGCTCATCGTAGCGGTAATACCAACAACTAATGCCAGTAAATAAATTAAGATTTTGTTTTTTGCCATACAGGCTAACCGCTTCCTCCTCAAACAGTATTTTTATTTATAATCGCATTCGGGGCGGGGGCGCAGTCTTAGAGTGATCCGAAACCGCCCCCCATGGTACCCCCAACGCAAATAAAAAATGTGAAAATGAAACGCTGTCAAACTAACAGCTTCTTTACCTTAACGAATTGAGGCACCAGCGTCAAGTTTATAAACTCTTAACTTTCTGGGTATAAGTTCTTATATTTTTGTGGACAAAACAGTGAATAATCTAGGTATAATCAACTAAAAAATCACCTTAAACTACAATAACCAACAAATTTAAAACTTTAGACTATGTCTTTAAAATGTTTAATCTTAGCAATTTTTGTCAAAGGATTAACAGTAATCGCGATAAAATCAACTCGGACCTGATCAGCGTTAATTTCTTTCCAATATATATAGCTACTAATCGCTCTTTTAAGCCGACGTAATTTAAGGGTTGATAAAGCTTCTTCAGCCAAATAAGGATTAGTGCTTAAACGGGTCTTTACTTCTACAAATACAATAAAATCCTTAATATTAGCAATAATATCTATTTCTTTGTGGCTAATTTGTTTATTCAGGGCAAAAATTTTATATCCATTTTTTATCAGATAATTTTTCGCTAATTTTTCACCAAAATTACCAATTTTTTGTTGATGATACATAAAACCTATTGTAATTTAAACAAAAACAAGACCTTAAGAAAGGTCTTGTTTTAGCTAATATTTATAAATAAATTCGCATGCTTGCCCGTCCGAAGCTTTAGCGTAGGCGGGTGCCCCATTTGTAGTGGGGCTTTTTGCGCCAGTAAAAATAACGTTATGGAATGTATTTCTGATAATTTTTTTCTTTAGTCTGATTCTTTTTAAGTTTGGGAATTTTTAGCATACTATTTATAATAAAACCCAACCAAACCAAGATGCCTAACAGCCAAAGCAAAAGCCAAATCCGCATTGACAAGAACGGTAATTGCTCATAAACAAAAAAGATTAAAAACAGGCCAATTATCATATTGGCCAAACATAAATTGTTCAAACGGTTCAGTATTCTTTTGTAAAAACCAAATCTATTTTGTTTTTTTAAAAAATAAAAAGCCAGCGTTAAGGCTACTAAAATGACAACAAAAACAAGAATTGCCCGAAAAGCACCTACGCCAAGAGCGCCCGGCCGCATATTAAACCAAAAATTTAGAACCAGTAATGTTTCCATACTACTTATTGTTTAATTTAAATCCCACAAATCAACAAATCTAACAACAAATAAAACAAATAGACTTTTATAAATAAACCACGATAATATGGTTAAATAATATCAGGTGTATTTGTTGTATTCGTGAATAATATTTGTTGATTTGTAGGATATACTATATCTTCTGAAAAATCAAGCCGTAATGATACTGGCCGACAAAAAACTCTTCCTTAAACTCAAGTCCCAGCTTGGGAGCACCACTTTTAAGTTGATTGCAATTTACCCGTTCATCAACCGGCGGACCAAAGGGTAAATTAACGTTTTTCCATTCAACTATTATTAAAAGACTATCCTTTTTCATCATCCTTATGGTTTCACGCATTATCTCCACCCGCTTGTGGGATTGATACAAAGTATTAATAAGCAAAGCAATATCAACACTGCCTGACTCAACCTGGGTAGCATTAAATATCTCTAGATTGCTCCAAACGGTTTCTATGTTATCAATTGCCTCTTGTTTTTTGCGCTTATTGATTGTTTCCAGTACTGTGCGCATAATATCAACGGCATAAACCCGGCCAGCTTTACCCACCATATCGCTTGCCGGATAAACAAAATGGCCGGTACCGCCACAGCCCAAATCCGCCACCACCATCCCTTCCTTAAGGCCAGCCTTGGTTAGTATTACGTTTACATCCAAGAGAGCATTCCCCCCGGTTATTTTCACCATATAATAATTAATAAATAAAATGATATTTAAAGCTTTTAACTAAAAAATAATATCCAATTCTTTTTAAACCTTTTTAACGCTGATTTTACGCGGATACCTACGCGGATTTAACGCTGATTCATCTACAATCCAGTTAATATTGTAAAATCAAGTATTAAACCTCTTTTAATTATACTGAAAATACTCACTACACGCAACATGGTGCTATAGGTTATGAGTTATGAGTTATGAGTTATGAGCAGCGTGCTACTGGCGCAAAACTTTGACGATGAATCGCGCAGGGTCCGTGTTTCCTTAGGCTTTCCATGTGCTGCTTGGTTCAGTAACCTTTGTGCTGGTCAAAGCCGTAAAGTGGGTGCTGAGTGTGATATTTGCGCATTAGCCGATCTCGCGTAACTTTGGCAATGATTGAGGCGGCGGCAATTGAAAATATTCGCGCGTCGCCTTTTATTATCGGCTCTTGTTTTAGGCTTAAATTGGGAATCGGAAATTTTCCATCCAGAATAATCATCTCCGGCTTTCTCTTTAGCGCACCAATCGCCTTTTTCATGGCCAAAAAACTAGCCTGCAAGATGTTTATCCGGTCCACGGTCTGGTGGCCGCAAATTCCAATGCCTACCCCGCTAAATTCAGAATTAATAAAATCAAAAAGTGCTTCCCGTTTTTTTTCACTAAGTTTTTTTGAATCTTTAACATCTTCAAGCTCTTTTACTAGTTTAAAATCCGAGTCAATCACCACGCAAGCCGCCACTACCGGCCCGGCCAAAGGCCCGCGCCCGGCCTCGTCGATCGCTCCTAAACAAGCGTAGCCGCTATCCAACAAACTTAATTCATATTCTATATTTAGCATGCCTTAATTGTAACATACAAATAAGATAAATATGATAAATAAGAAAAGTAAAAAAATAATAAATAATAAAATCAATTAATCTTTAAAAAAGCCCACCACTAGGCAAGCTTTCTGTTTTCTATTTTCTGGTTTCTATTTTCTATTTCTTCACACTTCGATCTAAAATCGGTCCAATATCATTACCCAATTTAAGCTGAATAAACTCATAAGCCGAAAGTGCGGCGATTGTCCCCTGCCCCATGGCTACCGTAATCTGCTTGAACGGTGTGGTGGTGACATCACCGGCCGCGAATAAGCCTGGGGTTTTGGTACGGCATTTATCATCAACCATTATTTGCCCCTGCTTGGTACGTTCAACCAGGTCAGCCACCAAATCAGTATGAGCGATCCGGCCGACCTCAATAAAAATTCCATCTACAATTATCTCTTTCTCTTCCTTGGCTTTGTTTAATACCTTTATGGCCGTAACCCGCTCCTTACCAATTATCTCTTTGGGTTCTGAGTTTAATACTAATTCAATATTCTTTTTTGATTTAACTTCTTCTACCAAAGCTTCAAAGCCGCGAAACTCATCGCGCCGGTGGATCAAATAAACCTGCTTGGCAATCTTGGAGAGAATCTCAGCCGCATCCAGGGCCGCGTTGCCGCCGCCGACTACAGCCACGACTTTGTCACGGTAAAAAGGCGAATCACAATTAGCGCAATAGGAAATTCCCTTGCCGGTTAATTCCTCCTCGCCCGGAATAGCTAAACGCCGCGGCACTAAACCCATGGCAATAATAACGGTTTTGGTTTCATGTTTCTCTTTTTGGCCGTAAAGAATAAAACCGTTTTCACTTTTTTCTATTTTTTGTACTTCTTCGGTTCTAAATTCAACTCCCAGGCCTTTAGCATGTTCATTCCATTTAGTAATCAGGTCAAAACTACTTATTTTGTTAAAACCAGGATAATTCTCTACTTCACTGGCCCAAACCACTTGCCCGCCCGGCTCTTTACCAATTACTAAAGCTTTCATTTCCCGCCTAACCGCATAAATCCCGGCTGTAATCCCAGCCGGCCCTGAACCGATAATTATTGTATCTAACATATAATTAAAAATTAATAATTAAAAATTAATCACTTTTCCCCTATTTGTCCACTATGGACTATTTTGCTAATATTAGCAATTAAATAGACTTTAGTCAACAGTACTGTGGACTTTATTAACACCTTAAAATACTCAAAGTCCACAAAACTGTATACTAAACTTCTATTTCTCTTATTTTGTCTTTTAATTCACTAATATCCTTAATTTCTAACAAATAATCGGCATTTTTTCGATATTCTTCAAATTCTAAATCTTTCTTAATTATAACTATTATTTTCTTAGAATTATTTAGTGCATGTTTAAGCTCAATTTTCATTCCCTGGCTATCTTTTTCTGATCTTATTAAAAATACTACTGTTTTGCATTTCTTTAACTCATTTAAGCAAAAATTGTACATTTGTTCAGCAGTATAGCCTTTTCTCTGAAATTCATTTTCATGCCAAAAACTACAAAAATAATCCTTTTTCCTTCTTATCAACTCATCTTTAATAATATTAAGCCAATTTTCTACTTTTTCCTCATTTTCTCCTCTATATTGAAATGCAATAAATATTTTACTCATTTTATTCTTTTTGGATTTTATTCCTGTATTCCTATTAATTTATAAGTTGTAAAAATCTACTAAGTGGTGCGTGCACCGCGAAGTCCCGAAGATTCGGGACGAAGTGGTGGACCGTACCGGACTCGAACCGGTGACCTCTTGCATGCCATGCA
>JAUVLY010000096.1 GCA_030600505.1 Candidatus Falkowiibacteriota bacterium | reverse complement strand
TTTTTTATCAATTTCTTTGACCGCTAACTCTTTTTCATTTGAAAATAAATTGAGTATTTTATACTGTTTTTTTGAAATTAGTTTTAGCGGATCTTCTGATTGCATTAATTTTTTGGCTTTTTCCATTTGGATGATCATCGTGTCCAGCATAAAATTAACCCAGGGAGTAATATCCTCTTTTTCGGTTTTGTGTTTTTTTTGCGTCGCCCTTAAGCTCTGGTAATACGCGATTTTTTTGTCCTCAATAATTTCTTCCAGAGAAATATACGGAATATATAAGTAGCCAAACTGTAGCAATAAAAGATTTGTTAAAGCGCGCGAAAGGCGGCCATTTCCATCAATAAACGGATGAATAGCTAAAAATTCAAAAACAAAATTTAAGATTATTAATAGAGAATGCAGTTGTTTGTTGTTAAATTCTTCATTTGCCCAAAAAATTACATCATCCATTTCTTTTTTTACCAGATATGGCGGCGTGGGCCGAAAAATTATTTTTTCTTCCCCTTTTTCATTTATGGCCACTACTATATTATCACTTGTTTTATATTTGCCTTTATGGGTTTTATCTTTTTTGGAAAAGCTTAAAAGAATTTTATGAAATTGTAAAATATAGCTTTCGCTTATTTTAAAATTTTTCCAATTATCAAAAATTTTGCCCAAAAGATCGGCATATCCGGCCACCTCTTCCGCGTCTCTGCCTTTGGGCGGGTTTGATTTAAGGCCCTTGAGTAAACGGCCAACTTCCTCATCGTTCATTTTCGCGCCTTCAATACGGGTGCTGGCTCCGGTTGAAGTAATAATAACCGATCGTTTAAGGCGCCCGAGAATTTGCGGGCTTAATTTAAGGCCTTCTTGCCACATGCCTTTAAATTCATCAAGCTTGGAAATTTTATTTAAAATTTCAGGAGTTATTTTTATTCTTTTGTTAAATCTGTTTATTTTCATATTTTTAATCGCATATAATTAACTATATACGATTATATACGATTATATACGAAAAGTCAATATTATTTTTATTGCTTGATTTTTTTCTTGTTTTGCGCTAAAGTCTATTAAATAATAATTTTTGCTACTTTCAACTTAATAACAATTTTCAAAAAAGGAGGTTTAAAATGGGTTCTTTGCAATTGGGTGCCTATAGCATCTCAGCTCTTTTATTTGTCATTGTAGTATTGACGTTTAGTATGTTTACTTATAGGAATAAATATATATGTTTATTAGAAGATTTTAACAAGGCTTGCAATGAATTTAAACATAATCTTCAGGAGGATTGTATGCGCTATAAGGCTAAAATCGCTAAACGCGCCATAGCTTTGTCTGATGACATGGAGGGGTTATCACTGGAAACAAAAGGAGCGATTAAGGAATTATTAAGACAGCTTTTTGACCCTGTTATCGCTATGCCGGACAAGTGCACGAACAGCGATGCGCTGGAGTATGTGAATACTCGAATGACAGAATTATTAAATAAAGAGTATGAGGTCAAGAAAAAAAAGCATCCGGTTGTTTTGTTTGTTAACGAGACTAGTGGTATAATGCGCAAAATAGAGGTTTTAATAGACGTTCCGATTGTAACCTCTCCCCAGCTGGTTGAAAAAATGTTTAAGGCAAGGTTGTTAGACTGGGAAATGATGATAGAGGTAGGTAAAAATAAACAGGAAGTAATTTCTTCAAAAGAAACAAGCGAGTATCATTCGCCCGAAGAAGCAAATTTGGAGTTAGACGAAAATGTAGAAGAAGTAGACACTTCTGAAACCAAAACCAAGCCAGATAGGAGTGAGGCTTGCCACTGAGAAGTAATCAGGGATAAATATTGCTTCAAACCTCTAAGCATCTTTAACGATGACTTAGAGGTTTTTTATTTTTAAAATGTATAGAAATCAAATTGTAAAATGTATAGATATTTTTGGCATTATTTGGTATATTTGCTAATATTAAGTAAATCTATTTTTCAATTTGTATAGTTTTATTTTTTCAATTTGTATAGTTTTATTTTTTTTAGGTTTTCATTTTCTTTAAGATGTATTATAATATAGTAGTTAATGTTATTTTGCCTGACGGCAAAAGCCCCGCTACAAATGGGGCACATGCGAATTTATTTTAATTTAATAAAATAATTTATAAAATTATGAGAAAAGTTTTAATTCTAGTCATTATGTTCTCGTTTCTAATGTGGGGATGGGGCATTATGCTTACCGCGCCGGTAGCCGCTGCGGCTGATAACGTCGGCAAGGTAATAAAGGGGAAAGGTATGTCTACACTCTATTATGTGGGTGAAGACGGCAAACGCTATGTTTTTCCTAATGATAAGACCTATTTTAGCTGGTTTGAAGATTTTTCCGGCGTTGAAGAAGTTGACGACGAAGATCTCTATGATTACCAGTTAGGTGGTAATGTCCGCTATAAGCCGGGCGCCTTGCTTGTTAAGATCCAGACTGACCCCAAGGTATACGCGGTTGGGCAGAACGGCAAGCTTCATTGGATAGTAAGCGAAGCAATTGCCCGCGGCCTTTACGGCGCTAATTGGAATTTATTGATTGATGATGTGCCTGATTCATTTTTTACCAATTATATAGTGGATGACCCGGTTGAAAGCGCTGATGGATTTGATCCGGAAGAAGAAGAAGGGGAGATACCAACCATTAGTCATAATTGGGGTTTTAAAGCGCGTTTAGCCAAACAGTATCAGGAAAGCTTACAAGAACGGCATTGTCAGCGTTTGGAAGGTTTTATTACCCGTGTGCAAACCCGTTTAGCCCGCTGGGGCCTTGAAACCGATGAGCTGGGAGCTGATTATTTAGACCAATGTTTTGACAATACTGACGAGAATCAGAATTTGGCGCATAAGAGATGGGGATGGTTAAAAGATCATAAGGTAGAAATTTGCCATGTACCGCCCGGTAATCCGGAAAACGCCCACAGCATCTGGGTTAGTGACGCTGCCACTAAGGCTCATTTAGCTAAGGGTAGTTACTTTGGTCCTTGCGAAGACGGTAATAATGCCGAACCGGATACAACCCCGCCGATAATTTCCGATATAGCCACCTCAAGCATAACTGATCAGAGTGCTGTTATCAGCTGGACAACGGGCGAAGCCGCAAAAGGTAAAGTAATTTATTCTGAATCATCGGATGTTGAAAATTCAGATACTTACGTAATTGATAGCTCTTTGGTAACCAGCCACTCACTTGAGCTTGCTGGCCTGGCTACTTCAACTAAATATTATTATATTATCGTTGCGACTGACGAAGCCGGTAATAAGGCGACCAGCACGGAAGATAACTTTACCACCTTGGCCGAGCCGGATATTACTCCGCCGATAATTTCCAATGTAGCCACTTCAAGCGTAGCCACTTCAAGCGCTGTTATCAGCTGGGACACGAATGAAGCCGCAACCAGCAAAGTAATTTACGCGACCGTATCCCTGGGTTCAGATTTTGACGTAAGCGACAGCTCTTTGGTAACCAGCCACTCGCTTGGGCTTACCGGGCTGGCTACTTCAACCGAATATTTTTTCATAGTTGAGTCAGAAGATG
>JAUVLY010000043.1 GCA_030600505.1 Candidatus Falkowiibacteriota bacterium | reverse complement strand
TAAAAGAATCCACTTTTACCTTAGATTCAAAAAGTTCCCTTTGAAAACTTCTATTTTCTTCCTCAGCAGCCTCAATCTCCTTATCCAGTTCAACGACAACAGCCATTATATAACGAACAAGACCTGTGAGAACTATCTTTTCACTGTCTGCGCTAAAAATCTGCGCACTAAGACAATAATGCCTAGAGTCTTTCCATTTGCCGGTATTATCACCCAGGCCTGATGTTTCAAAATAATTTTCAAGTGCTTTTCCCATTGCCTCTTTTATTCCACTATCCATCATTTCTTTATAATCCATTATGCTAACTCCTCCTTTTTGTAATTAGTGATTAATATTTATTTCGCTTTTATTGCTAAAAATATCTCTAAATAAAATGAGCTTTTTTACTTGATAATAGAATTTAACATACTATTCATTACTTGTCAACGTCACTAGCTTACGTCACTAGCTTGCTAAAAATTAAAAAACTTGCAATAATATAAACAATAAAACTTGTTATCAAGTTTATTTTTTTATGGAATTATATTTTGACGAGTCGGGTAATTTAGGTAAAAAAGACAGATATTTTGTTATCGCAATGTTGCTACCCGTGAATAAAAAAAGAATAAAAAACTTTACAAGACGATTTTGTGCCAAAATGGGTCACGATGAGATAAAAGCGTCAAAATTAAAATTTGCCCAAAAACAAAACTTACTTTATAAACTGTCTAAAGTTTCTGATAATAAAATTTCCTACATAGTGGCTGATAAATTAAATATTGAAAGTCAAAAATTATTGAGGGATACAAATCTTTGTTTTAACTATTTATTCATGCACTTGGTTAAAAAAATAATTTCAAACGCTAAGGAAAATGTTAACATGCTTATAGACGAACATACTCTCAAGGTGGAATCAATAAATTCGCTCAAAGATTACCTACGAATTAAAGCCTACACTGAATGGGGATTTAAAAATAATTTAAATATTTCATTTATTGACTCAAAAAATTCAAAATTAGTTCAAACCGCGGATTTGGCAGCAAATACTATTTATGCAAGATATAATTATAACAAAAAACATCTTTATAATATGTTAAATATTAGCGAAAGTATTAAATTTCCTTATAAAAATTTTGGTAACTAGTATTGCTTTAATTTATTTTTTTTATTATAATATATATAGAGCATAAATCTTATATGGAGCTTATTACAAGTAAGTGGCGTATTCCGCCATTGAAGTATAAGTAGTTTAAAACGCCCTGCGGGGCGTTTTAATTTACAATTTTTCAAGCTAAAAATCCTTGACAAATTATAAAAATTATGGGATTATTATGATTGTGTTTTAAATATTCGCATGTCCCGCATTTGTAGCGCGGGTCACGCAAAGCGTGATAACGTTATGACAACATTTAAAGAGCTAGGGCTAAATCCGGATATAATGAAGAGCCTGGATAACCTGGGGTTTATAGAGCCTACGCCTATTCAGGAAAAGGTAATCCCATTTATATTAAAATCGAAAAATGACTTGATTGCTTCGGCGCAAACCGGGACCGGAAAGACGGCGGCTTTTGGCTTGCCTATTTTAAATAAAATTAAAGCGCATGATAAAGAATTGCAAACAATAATCCTTTGCCCAACCAGAGAGCTGTGTATCCAGATTTCCGGGGATATTTTACAATATGCCAGGCACTCAAAAGGAGTAAAAGTTACCGCAGTCTACGGCGGAGCCAGAATTGATTTGCAAATCAGATCCCTTAGAGTCGGGACTAACATTGTTGTCGGCACTCCGGGCCGAGTCCATGATTTGATACGAAGAAAAGTATTAAAGCTCCAAAACATCAAATGGCTAGTCTTGGATGAGGCTGACGAAATGCTGGATATGGGTTTCAAAAAAGACTTGGATGCCATTTTGGAACAAACTCCCAAGACAAGGCAGACTTTGCTTTTCTCAGCCACAATATCCAAAAGTGTCCATTCTATTGCCAAGAAGTACATGAATGAAGCGCGTGAAATAAGCGCCGGAGAAAAAAATATCGGCGCGGAAAAAGTAAGCCATGAATATTACGTTGTAAATGCCAGAGATCGCTTTGAAACACTTAAAAGGATCTTGGATTGTTTACCCGGAGTTTATGGCATTCTTTTTTGCCGCACCAGGATTGAAACAGGGAAAATAGCTGACCTGCTAAAACAATCTAATTATGACGCTGAGGCTTTACACGGCGAAATTTCACAAAACATACGGACAAAAATAATGGATAGATTCAAGAAAAAACAAATCCAACTACTGGTAGCAACAGACGTGGCGGCCAGAGGAATAGACGTGAGTGATCTTACTCATATTATAAACTACAACCTGCCTGACAATGACGAGTCTTACACGCACCGCAGCGGAAGAACAGGCAGGGCTAAAAAAAGCGGAATATCTATCTCCATACTTACGCCAAGAGAAGTAGGAAAAATTAAAACACTAGAAGGAATTATTGGCAAAAAATTTGAGTACAAAAAAGTTCCGGAGGGTAATGATATTTGTAAAAAACAGATTGATAATTTCCTTGTCGAAATTGAAGAAACAAATATTAAAGATATCAGTAATGATAAGTATTTAAAAGATTTTGCCCAAAGACTTAAAAAAGTAAGCAAAGAAGATTTGATTAAATTATTTATCACCCAAAAATTTAAATCTACTTTAAATGAATACAAAAATACCCGCGATCTAAACGCCGAGCTTAAGCCGACTCGCGCAAGAAAGGAAAGTGGCGATAATATTAATCTAAAAATAAATTTTGGCAAGAAACACGGCTTTAATGTTAAGGATCTTTTTGCCTTACTTAATTCAAACAAAAATTTAAAAGGCGTTGAAGTCGGTCGAATAAACATAATGCCGGAACACTCCATTTTCTCGGTTGAAAAAAGACGAGCCGACGCAGTAGTAAATTATTTAAACGGAACAAATTTAAAAAACAAAAAAATTATTTTGAGTAAGAGTGATGTGGCAACCGGTTACCAAAAAAAAGGAAACAACAAATCAAACCGAAATTTTAAAAGAAAAAAAAGAGGACGCAAACGATATTAATTTACTTTACGCATATTTCACATTAATCCGCATCAATCCGCCCTGGGGTAGGCCCTGGGCGGTGGAAAAAAAATAAATTTATTTTTTCCGACTCTCTCTAATTCTTTCATTCTCAGTTAAAAACTGTTTTCTAAGGCGGATATTTTGGGGTGTAATTTCCAAATATTCATCACCTGCCATAATACTCATCCCGCGCTCAAGCGTTAAATCAATCGGGGTAGTTAAACGGATTGCTTCATCCGCGCCAGATGCGCGCATATTAGTAAGCTGTTTGCCTTTGGTCGGATTAACCGCTAAGTCATCGCCCTTAGCCACATCACCAATAACCATTCCTTCATAGACTTGCGTGGAGGCCGAAATATACAGATTGCCTCTGTTTTGCAGATTGAATAATGAAAAACCAAGCGCCTTGCCAGTGGCCATGGATACCATGGAGCCAACTTCGTGCTTGGCAATATCGCCGGCATAGGGCTTAAAGCCGATCACACGCGTATAAATTATACCTTCACCGCGGGTATCAACTACAAATTCATTCCGATAGCCCAAAAGTCCGCGTGTCGGGATTTCAAAAATAATTTTTGTATTGCCATGCTCCGGCTTCATTTCCAGCATATTCCCCCGGCGCTTAGAAAGCTTTTCAATTATCACTCCGGTCATATCATTTGGTGCAATTATTGTTACCTCTTCAAACGGCTCGTGTTTTACACCATCAACTTCTTTAATTATAACTTGCGGCTGAGAAATTTGCAGCTCATAGCCTTCACGGCGCATATTTTCAAGGAGGATGGCAATATGCATCTCCCCCCGGCCCAGTACTTTATAGTGGTCCACCGCGGAAAAATCTATCTTTAAACCAACGTTGACCTCCAATTCACGCTCAAGCCTTTCTTTGAGCTGACGGTTGGTGACAAACTTACCTTCACAGCCGGCCAAGGGAGAATTGTTGATTAAAAAATTGAGTGAAATTGTCGGCTTGTCGATGTTTATCGCCGGCAAAGGCTTTTGTTCGCTGTTTTCACAAACGGTTTCACCAATATATATATTAGGCAGGCCGGCTGTCATAATAATATCACCGGCCGTAGCTGTATCCACTTCTTTTCTTTTTAATCCTTCAAAAGTAAAAAGCTTGGTAATCTTCCCGTCTCTAAATTCACCGCTATCGTCTTTTATTATAACTTTAGCGCCAGCTTTAATCTCGCCTTCGTAGATACGGCTAATTGCCAAACGACCAAGAAAATTATCATAAGCTAAATTAAAAGGCTGAATGCGAAAAGGTTTATTTTTTGCCTCTTCGCCTGAAGCAATCGGCACTTCTTTAATAATAATATCAAGCAGTGGCGATAGATCTTTGGAATCATCATTAAGATCCTTTTTAGCGATCCCTTGTTTGGCAATAGAAAAAATAACAGAAAAATCAAGCTGCTCATCACTAGCACCCAGGTCTAAAAATAATTCATAAACCATTTCTTCAACATCCGTTGGCCGAGCGGCCGGTTTATCAATCTTGTTAATTACCACAATTGGCTTGAGTCCCAACTCGAGTGATTTTTTCAAAACAAATTTTGTCTGCGGCATCGGACCCTCCTGGGCATCAACTACCAAGAGCACACAGTCAATAGAACGCAAAACACGCTCAACCTCGGATCCGAAGTCGGCGTGTCCTGGCGTATCTACTATATTTATTTTTGTATCAGAGTAATATACGGAAGTATTTTTTGAGTAAATTGTTATACCTCTTTCTTGCTCAAGCGTATCACTGTCCATACTGTCCCCGGCTTCAGACATTCCTGTTTGTCGCATTAACGCGTCAGTAAGAGTTGTTTTGCCGTGATCAACGTGGGCGATAATCGCAATATTTCTTATTTCCATAAAAAATTTATTTCTTATCTTTCTTACTATTCGCATGAGCGCCATTCGTAGCGGCGCGTTTCAAATCCTCTTTTTTAACCTCTTTTTTTGCTACCTTGGTCTTACTTTCTTTCTTTTTAGCGGCCTTTTCTACTTTTTTCTTTTTTGGTTTCTCGTCCTTCTCCTGCTTTTTATCTTTCTTCTTGTCTTTATCATCAGACGCGCCGCGGCGCGTCTCTACAGCTTTGTCTTTCTTTTTCTTTTTATCAGTCTTCTTTTCATCATCAATCTCTTTATTCTTTTTCTTACTATTCGCATGGGCGCCATTTGTAGCGGCGCGTTTCAAATCCTCTTTTTTCTCTTTGTCGTCTGCTGTCTGCTGTCTGCTGTCTGCTGTCTGTTTACTGTCGTCTGCCGTCTGCTGTCTGTTTACTGCTGTCTGTTTACTATCGCCTGCTTTCTGTTTTCTGCTTTCTGTTTTCTCCCCCAGCTTTACACCCTTAGCCTCTGCCTCTTGAGCCACTTTATTATAAGCTAAGCCAAGACGATGATCTTTGGGCTCAATCGATACGATCTCAAAAATCCGCTTTTCACCGTTTTTATATTTTTCATTGATCCGTTCTTTGGGTGCTAATTCCAACTGGCTAACATGCGCCAAACCATGAATATCCGCGTCCAAAGACACAAATAAACCAAAAGGGTTAATTTTTAATACCCTGCCTTCCACCAGCTGCCCGGCTTTAAACTTTTTACCGACATTTTCCCAAGGATCCTGAAGCAGCTTCTTGGCGGATAAAAATATCTTGGAATTTTCCAGGCTAATTACTTCCGCTTTTATAATATCACCAACCTTGTAAAGGCCACTCGGGTCATCAATTCGCTGCCAGGCCAGTTCTGAAATATGGATTAAACCTTCCAAATTTTCACCAAAACTGATGAAAACACCAAAATCGGTGATGGCGGTAATCGTGCCCTCAATAACTGTGCCGACTTTATATTTATTAATTACGTCTTTTTGTTTTTCATTCCAGGCTTCTTTTTCCGAAAAAATAATTTTATCATCCTTTTCGTCAAGCGTCATAACTTTCACCTCAAATTCCTTGCCCACAAAACTTCTTAAACGTTCCAATATTTTACCCTTATCTCCGCCGTTTACGCGCGGATAATTCTCCGGTGCCAACTGTGAAACCGGTAAAAACCCGGCTATCTGCCGATATTTTGCCAATAAGCCGCCCCGATTAGCGTCAGCGATCTTAATTTTAATAACAGTGTGGTCGTGATGAGATTCACGTAATCCAGCCCAAGCTTTTTCCTGGCCGGCAAAACGGAAAGACAGCTCCAGCTCGCCATTCTCATTCTCATCATCAATTACTGTTGCCTCAACCGTGTCACCGGGTTTAAGATCGGCATAGCTGTCATCTTCTTCATAAAGCTCTGGCCCGCGTACTACCCCGGTCCGGATGCCGTCTATATCCAGTTTAACTTCACTCTTGGAGGCGGCAATAACTTGGCCCTTGAGTAATTCACCAACCCCGGAGGCTTTAACATAAAATCTATCCAGCATTTCTCTATAGTCGTCGCTGGAAATGTCATCTTGTTCTTTTTTATTTTTTACTTCTTCGCTCATATTGTTTAAATAGTTTTAAAAGTATGCTTTTATTCAACAAAAAAAGCCTACTTAACCTTTCCCTAAATATAGGGACAAAGTCCCGCAGCCACCATATACCACGGAGTTAATTATTGGTGTATTATTTATCCCGGTAAAACCGGGATTTATTTATTCGCATGTGCCCCATTTGTAGTGGGGCTTTTTGCGCTAGCAAAAATAACGTTAAGTACTATAGTTTTATCATAAATACAGAAATAACGCAAGTTCGTTTATATTTTACGGTTTTACTCCCGTAACCACAAATTTTATCTATTTTTTAACGCCTTTCGGTTATATCTCTTTAATTCTTTTCTCACTTTCAACTCCATATTTCCATGCGAAACATTGCCGGAATTATTTAAAATTTCTTTATCATTCAAAATTAAAAAGCCGTCTAATTTTTTAATCCAATCTTTCATATACATTACTCTTCGTTCTACACTCTGCAATTCCGCGAAAGA
>JAUVLY010000037.1 GCA_030600505.1 Candidatus Falkowiibacteriota bacterium | reverse complement strand
CGGCCGCTAAAGAGGTAATGACCGCGCCGCTTAAACCAAACAATAAAGAAGACGAGACTATCGTCAAAAAATAAAAAACTAAGGCAATACTATCAACCCCACCGGCTTTATGAATCACCAAAATAATTACAATCAACTCCAGAACAATCTGGCAAACCCCCAAAATATTCATCTGCTTAGTTGACTCTTTTTTCCTTGCCTGTTCAATATAAATATTAAAAACAACATTAATAGCCAATACTACCACTACAAACAGCGCCATGGATATAAAAGAAAAGGAAACATTGGAATCGCTAATTGTCTTAGTTAAAATTCCAATAATCAAAATCCCAATAGCATAAAATCGCCGGGCTTTTATTATCCACTGATTTACAACAAATTTCCGCTCTAAATGTATGTTCATAGATATTAATATTATACAACAAAATCGCTAATAAAACAAAACCTTGTTATCGCCCTTCGGGCGAGCCCCACTACGAATAGGGCACATACGAATAAAAACCCCGCCATATTGGCGGGGTTTTAAAAAATCTAACTAATATTAAACTAATTACTTCTTTTTCCTTTTTATCCGTATCAATCCTGAGCAAGGAATTATCTTTATCCCCTTTTTTTCCAATTCATCCAGGAATAAATTCATGCCCAGAGAATCACAGGCCATATGCCCGGCAATTACCACGTTTAGGTGGTATTTTTCTGCCTCAGTGCGGTGCTCCTCATGCATGTGCATGCCGATTATAGTGCCGATACCCGCTTGGGCCATTTTTTCGTACATTTCCTTGGCTCCACTGGTGCCGCCGGTCCATTCAGTTACTGCCACCTTACCGCAACTATTTTCTTTATCTCCGGTAAAAAGACTGGGGCCGGCACCAATTTTAATCGCTTCGCTAAACTCCGGAATATCTTTAAAAATTTTTAATATATCACTGACATATTCCGGCTTTTTTCTTTTTATAATATTGTTTATAAATTTAGCGCCCAAATTATCAGCGATTGTGTGCGTACACATATAATCAATTTTGAGTAGCTTTGCCATATCTACCGGACGGTTGTGATTGATCGGATGAGTGCCGCGGTTAACTTCCTTGATCCTGGGCTTTAACACTGATTCAGCAATGTTGATCGGCACCCCATAACCGGCCAAAAGCTGAGCCTGCAGATCCATTACCCCGGAAAGGTCAGCCAAGGCCTTGCCTCGCGGGTGATGGCCAATAACCAAATCAATATCACCTTCCATTTTAGCATATAATAATTCCGGCGTTTCCATATCAATGCCAACCAAAACTTTTTTAATCTCCTTCTTTTTGTTGTCTATCAGAATGCGGGTATCATTATAAGGGTTTGTCAAATTCTCCTTGTCAAATTCATTTTTCTCCTCCTTATCCATTTTTTCGTATTTATTCTTAGTGCGAGCTAAATATTTTTTTACCGCTGGCTCACCGCGCAAGTCAGACTTGATACCCAGCTTAACAGCTAACTCATAGATTTGTTTTGTTGTCATATTTTTTTCTCGTAACGCGTAACTCGCAACTCATAACTCGTAACTCGTAACGCATAACATTTTAATTATTAGGTATAGGGCTAGCTCTAAACCTTGTTATATTAATTTTTTTTCCTCTAAATAATCCTTAATTATCTCAAATAATATCTCATGGCCAATATCATTTGGATGAACACCATCACCAAGGGAATGCATGTAATCGGAGGAGGCGAGCAACCTATCATAGGCATCTATAAAATAAACTTTTTCTTCTATGCAAATATTTTTAAGAATCTCCCGGTATTCCCAGATATATTTATTGCGGTAGCTACGCTCAGGGCACCAGGGAATCGGATCCACTTTGGCATCAACCACTGGCACTAAATCCATAAAAACAATTCTCTCTGAATATTTACGAGCGATCTTTATACACTTATTAATATTCTTTTCAAATTCCTTTATAGAAACTTTAAATTTTTTCTCGTCATTAAAATACTCGGAATCATTTGTGCCGATTGAAAAAATAACCAAATTGGGTTTTTCAGAACCTTGTCTCACTTTAAGTTCGTTATCAAGCCTGCTTGCTACTTCTCTGCTTGTTTCATCTACAGGAATTCCAAGATTATAAAAATTAAAACCATCCTGGTCTTTTTGCCATAAAAATTCCCTCAAACGGGCTGGCCAACCGCCCTGGGTATCGGCATAACCATGAGTTATGCTAGCTCCGAAACAAAATATTTGTGACATAAAGTTAAAATTTTCAATTTATAATTTTCAATTTTCAAACAATTTACAATTTTTAAATTTACAATAATGTTGAAATTAATTCATCAACTTTTGTTCTTGGGTACTTAACATATTTATATTAAGACTTAAACCTTCATTCCTCTTAAATTAGCTATGCGCTCCTCTACCGGTGGGTGGGTCAAAAATGCCTTTTTGAAAAATCCTATTTTTGCGCCGGGTCTATCAGTTTTAAAAGGTGAAGAGATGTAGAGATGGGCCGTGGCGCGGTTGGCTACTTCCAATTTCTCTGGGTCAGCGGAAATCTTTTCTAAAGCCCGAGCTAACCCATCCGGGTAACGGGTTAAAAGCGCGCCATCCGCGTCGGCCAAAAATTCCCGTTTACGTGAAATAGCAAATTGCATTAAGTATGCAAACACCGGAGCCAGAATGGATAATATAATCGCGACTATAAAAATAATTAGCTGCAAGTTGCCGCTATTTTTACTGCTCCGCCTTCGTCCCCCGCCAAAAAAGGTCCAGCGCCGAAACCAGTCGGCCAGAAGCACTACCACTCCGACCAAAACCGTAACAATGGTGGCGATAAGAATATCACGGTTGCCAATATGCGAAAGCTCATGGGCTATCACCCCTTCCAGTTCACTTCTATCTAACTTCTGAAGCAAACCCTTAGTTACAGCCACAACCGCGTGTTCCGGGTCGCGCCCAGTGGCAAAGGCGTTGGGGGCAGTATCGTTAATAATGTATATTTTCGGGGTTGGTAAACCGGCGGTTATACAAAGATTCTCTACTATTCGATACAATTCTTTATTATCCTCAAACTTAATTTGCTTGGCGCTAGACATAGCCAAAACAATCTTGTCAGACCACCAATAACTGATAAACGACATAACAGAACTAAATATCACGGCGAAATATAAAATCCCCCGGCTACCCATGGCTTCGCTAAAAACAAAACCGACAATAATAATAAAAATCATAAAACCAAACAATAAAAATATTGTTTTCCGCTTATTTGAGTCTGAGTGAGTATAAAGAGTAGGCATATATTATTAGGTTTTAGGAATTAGCTTTTAGGTGTTAAGTCTGTATATGGGTGATAGTATATATTATACTATAAAAACAAGAAATACAAATACATCAAGCCGACAATAGGGAAAAGGAAGGCTAGATTATTTACCATAAGCAAAGCCAGCGACAGAAAAATTATCCTCCCAATAGCGACCGGCACTTCCCGAAAAACCAAAAATTCATCGCTTGTGTTTCTCTTGGCAAGCGAATAAATACGAGAATGAAAAGGAATTAAAAATAACATCATTACAAACCCACCGATCAAAGTGCTTAAGTAATATGGTATTTCCCCACTAACTCCATATCGGAAAAGCCAAACCAATGCCAGACTGATAGCCCCGGCTTTAATTAAGTGCTCTTTTTTGTATTTATCGCTCGCCTTACCAATTACCACGGTAAAAAGAAAAGCGCCAAGCCCGACCAAGGCACCAATCGTACCGACCGAAATAATGCTGGCAAAAGTAAGAAAAATAAATATCGGCCATATGATCCCATCGGCTTCTTCACAAAAATTATCTATAACCTCGGCAACAAAATACTTAGGGTATTTTTTAAGCAATTTCTTCCCTTGCCTAAGCTTAAAACTAAATTTCGTGATAACTACTTTAGTCGTTATTATTGGCAAGATACTAAAGCCAAGAATTATTAAAGCTACTATAAAAAGTTTGGGAAAGCCAAAATAAAAAGCTATTAAGCCGCCAACAAAAGGCCCAATCAAACCGACCAACTTAACAAAGGCAAAATATTTACCCATGGAATCACCCATAGATTTAAACTTGGCGTTTTGGGCAAACATTATATGCAATGGAGTAAAGTAGAAAGCAGTTTGAATGCCATTAAAAAAAGCGATCAGCCCCAGAGGAATCCCGGTTACCTCCACTGTAACCATGGATATTAAAAATACTATCAAAAACGGATAGCGGACCACGATTACCCGCTGTAAGCCAATCAAATTAGCTAAATAAATTGCTACAAAAGAAAAAACCAGAACAAAAATATAATTAACTATAAAAAACATCAAAACATCTTCAATCGAGTAACCGATAGTAAGAAAATAAATCGGAATAAAAATACCCACTAGTGACATCCCCAGCTCCTGGATAGCGTTCATTGAGTAAATGGCGTGTAAACCTTTATTTTTCCTTAATGTCATGTTTGTGCATATTAACACTCAGTGTCCCGAGGACACTAAGTGTCTCAAGTGTTTTATAATAAAGCGGAGTCCGTTGCCGGACCCCGTTTCTATTTGAGTTTACTAGATTCGTTAATATTCGTTTCCTATTCGTGAACATTCGTGATTTAAAACTTAACCTTAACATTATCCCGTTCTTTTTCGTCCTCGATCTCAAAATAATCGCGGGATTTAAAACCAAGCATGTTACCGATGATATTTGTCGGGAATACTTCCAGCTTGGTGTTAAAGTCGCGGACATTGCCGTTGTAGAAACGCCTGGACGCCTGAATTTTGTTCTCGGTGTCACTAAGTTCGCGCTGTAATTCCAAAAAGTTAGTATTAGCCTTAAGCTCCGGATAGCTCTCGCTAAGCGCAAAAATGGATTTAAGCGTGGAGCTAAGCATGTTCTCAGCCGCAGCCTGCTGCTTGGCGTCACCCGACTCCTGGGCGGCCATGGCCTGGCTGCGGGCCTTGGTGACACTCTCCAAAGTAGACTTTTCGTGCCCGGCATAGCCCTTTACGGTTTCTACCAGATTAGGAATCAAATCATAACGGCGTTTAAGCTGGACGTCAATGTCGCTCCAGGCTTCCTCCACCCGGTTCTTCAGTTTAATAAGCGAGTTGTACATGCCGATTATTACAACCGCGCCAACAACCACCACACCGAGAATAATTAATGTAATTTCCATAATTTTAATTCTCGTAACTCATAACGCGTAACTCATAACGAGAAACATTTAATTTTATAATCTAATTTATTTTTTTAATTCGCATAATTCGCAATTCGTAGATTTGCATATCATTCGCGGATTTGCATTATATTATTCAGTAAGCCTTATTGCCTCTTCTATACTAATGGTTCCGTCGTATACCTTTTGCAGGGCCGCTTGCCGAAGCGTGGTCATACCCTCATCAACCGCGATTTTATTGATCTGCTCGTCCGATGGCTTAAGCAAGGTCAAATCCTGAATACTCTTAGTAACCACTATTAACTCATGTACGCCGATCCGGCCTTTTACCCCTTCGTGATTACAGGCATCACAACCGACTGAATGATAAAATTTAATGCTCTGCGGAGCATCAATCCGCTTTAAGAGTTCCACGGGCGGTTCATATTCCTTCTTGCAATGTGAGCAATTCACCCGGGCCAGGCGCTGAGCAGTCACAAACTTGAGCGCGCTTGAGAGAAGAAATGGCTCTACCCCCATATTGATCATCCGCACGATCGCTCCGGCCGCGTTATTGGTATGGATAGTGGCGAGGACCAAGTGTCCGGTAATGGCAGCCTGGACCGCGATCTGCGCGGTTTCCTTGTCGCGAATCTCCCCGACCATAATAATATCCGGGTCTTGGCGGAGCAAATATCTAAGGCCGGTAGCAAAAGTAAGGTTAATGTCAGGATTAATATTGGTCTGGCGCACCATATCGATCTTCCTCTCGACCGGGTCTTCCAGAGTTACCAAACTCTTTTCCGGCTTATTTAAACGGTTTAAAATCGTAAACAAAGTAGTGGATTTGCCTGAACCGTTCGGGCCGGTAACCAATACCAGGCCATAGGGACGCTGAATAATCTCTTCAATCGCAGTTGTTTGCTCGTCTAAAAGGCCTAATTCACGAAAATCACCAAAAAATTTATCAGTCTCCAGAATCCTAATAACCACGCATTCCCCGGTGCTGGTGGGAAAAATCGAAATTCGCATATCAACGTTGCTGTCCCCTTGCTTGAATTTGATATTACCTTCCTGAGGACGAGGCAAACCGGTGGTTTCCAAGAGGGCCATAACTTTGATCCTTGATATTACAAAATCCCTAAGCATTTTGTCGCCCTCTGATACTACCTTGAGTGTTCCATCCACCCGATAGCGAATCACCATCCCTTCATAAGTCGATTCAACATGAATATCGCTCGCGCCTAAGTCAATCGCTTGCTTAAAAATATCATTAACAATTTTAACGATATCAATTTTTATATTTTTCCTGGTTTCAGCACCAAAAGCCATATTTATGAAATTAAATTTTATTTATTAATAACTCCACCTCCTTGTTTCTGGCTTTGGTGGAATAATATCCGGTTAACAAGCAAATTATCTCAAATATTTGTTCAAGACTCTTAGGCTCGCTAAGCCTTAATTTACTCAAACTTATTATTTTTGGAATCTTTAAATAGTTATTGCTTTTAAAATTTACTGACCCCTTAATATTTATAAACTTAACTAGAGTGCTCGGGCCATTTATCTCCTTTAATTCTACAATAAAATCACCCTTTTTGGCAAGTTTTTTAAGCTTTTCATTCTCCTCATGATCACGCCCGATAAGCGCTAAAACCGGAGCGTCTTCTTTGGTGCACAACCAAAACACCCGGCCGTTTTTTATTAGCTCAATATCATCAATGTCACAAGCGGGGCACTTTTCCAGTAATTTCATTAAACGATTGCTAAACTCCGGGTCAGTTAATAAACAGCCGCCGGCCGGACTGGGATACTTTTTAATATCATAACGCTCAGCTAACTCCATCTGTTCTTCCCGTCCGCGGCCGCGAATCGCGCGCAGCTTGCCGCGAATTACCAGCCTACTTTTCTCCGCCCCGGTTTCTGCAAGCAGCTTTGCGGACAAAGGCCTGAGTACGTCAACTCCGGAAATTTCCTTTACCCGCCTTAACGCGTCCCGATTCTGCGAAAAAGGGCGTTGCCCCAATACTTCACCGGTAGCAACAATATCAAAACCCTGCTTTTTGGCTATTTCACCGGCCAGACGTATCATCATTCCGTGGCAATCAATACATGGATTAAGATGCTTACCATAACCATTAGCAGGGTTCTTAACCAGCCCAAGCTCAGCCTTAGAAATATCCTTAATTATTATCGGAATACCTAAATTCTTAGCCGATTCTCTGGCCACGTTGGCATTAAAAAAATTACTCTCATACGTTAGAGCAGTCACCTCTATCCCTTGGTTCATGAGCAGCTTGGCGGCCAATATTGAGTCCAGACCGCCGGAAAAGAGGACAATAGCCTTGACCCTAGGTCTTTCCATATAAAAATAATTAAATTTTTATTTTTTAATAATTTCCAGACTTACTTTTCCTCCGTTTATGTCCACATTATTAGCTTTGTCAATATCGCTGTTACCTTCCTTGATCGACAGAGCCAAAGTATCGCCTAACAACTCTTTGTTATATTTATTTATAACCTCCCT
>JAUVLY010000102.1 GCA_030600505.1 Candidatus Falkowiibacteriota bacterium | reverse complement strand
AGGGATATTGAGGCCTTGCGCGACGCCTTGACTCAGGGAATTGAGAAATTTTTTCAGTTTGCCCTGTATGTTACGGTGTATTCGGAGACTAAAGAGGAATTAAATAAATTAACCGGCGAGGTTGAAAATATTTTTGGCTCACGCTTGGTTTACTCCAAAAAAGTCCTTTATCAGGCCGAACAGGGCTTTAATTCCACTCTGCCGCTTGGGAATGATGAATTGTATATAACCTTTAATATGAATTCTTCGCCGATTGCCTCTTCTTTTCCTTTTATTTCCAGTGAACTGACAACTGATAATGGAATTTTATACGGTATTAACCGGCATAATAATAGTTTGATTTTGTTTGATCGCTTTAGCCTGCAGAATGCCAATACAGTTGTGTTCGCTACTTCCGGTGCCGGTAAAAGTTACGCGATTAAATTGGAAGTATTGCGATCGCTAATGATTGGCACAGAAGTAATTATTATTGATCCGGAATTTGAATATAAGCATTTATCCGACGCGGTTGGCGGGACCTATGTTAATGTGTCTTTGTCCAGTGAAAATAAGATAAATCCTTTTGATCTGCCCCGTTCGGTCGGAGGCGAATCCAAGCCCGGTGATATTATCAGGAGCGCGGTAATTACCGTTAAGGGTTTGATCCGTCTGATGCTTGGCGAATTAAATCACGAAGAAGATTCTATAGTTGACCGCGCTTTGCTTGAAACTTACGCCAAGAAGGACGTTACCCCGGATTGTGATCTTTCGAAGATCGAAGCGCCGATCATGCAGGATTTTCAGGATATCCTGGACGGCATGGAAGGAGGCGCGGAGCTGTCTCTTAGGCTAAAAAAATATACCCAGGGGACATTCTCAGGCCTTTTTAACTCCCCGACTAATGTAAAAATGGATAATATTTTGGTATGTTATTCGGTTAGGGATTTGGAGGATGAGCTCAGGCCGATCGCGATCTATATGATCATTAATTATATTTGGAATGTGGTCCGTTCTGAGATGAAGCGCCGCATATTGGTTATTGACGAAGCCTGGTGGCTGATGCAGAACGAAGATAGCGCGAAGTTTATTTATGCCTTGGTAAAGCGCTGCCGTAAATATTATTTGGGAGTAACTACCATTACCCAGGATGTGAATGACTTTTTGGTATCTCCTTACGGCCAGGCGATCGTAACCAATTCATCCCTTCAGCTGTTGCTTAAGCAGTCCAGCGCGGCGATTGACCTTATTCAAAAAACTTTTGTGTTAACCGAGGGAGAAAAATATTTGTTATTGGAATGCGGAGTTGGCGAAGGCATATTTTTTGCCGGCACCAAGCACGCGGCGATCAAAATAGTAGCATCGTATACCGAAGACCAGCTTATTACCTCCGACCCCAAGCAACTACTCGAGATAGAAGAAGCAAAACGGGAGTTTAATGAAAACGCGGAAGAGATTGACGAAAAGGAGGCGTCTGGAATTGCGGCCAAAGACGAAAGAGGCCTTGATGATATGGAAATATAATGTTATTTTTGCTAGCGCAAAAAGCCCCACTACGAATGGGGCACATGCGAATAAAATGTTATTTTTGCTAGCGCAAAAAGCCCCACTACGAATGGGGCACATACGAATTAGAATTTTATAGAACATGTGTCATTCTGAGCGGAGCGAAGAATCCCGTGGATACAGCCACGAGATCCTTCGTCGCTTTGCTCCTCAGGATGACAGTATGTATAATTATAATTTTCAAATATTATGAAGAGAAAGATTATCGGTATCTTAATATTGATACTTGGACTGGGCTTAATGGCCGGGATTGTTTATGTTATGCTTTTTAACCAGGCGGCAGTTGATTTTATTATGAACAGGTTTAATAAGCAAGATGTTACTTTGTTGCCAATAGAAAACACCGGGTCAAGCAAGGAGCCCCAGGACAACATAGCCCCACCGGCCACTAAAGAAAAAACCATTAAAGTCATAACAGTAGATGATGGGGATTTGGTCAACAATATCGTAGCGCCGGTTGAAACAACGGATAGTATAAGTAAATACGACTTAATGCGGATGGCGGCCTCGTTTGCCGAGCGTTTCGGCTCTTATTCCAATCAGTCTAACTTTGGTAATATTTTGGACCTTAAAATGTTTATGAGCCAGCGGATGAAAGCTTGGGCTGATACTTATGTTCTTGAACACCGCGAGGCTAAGCAAGGACTTGATATTTATTACGGCATCACCACCAAGGCGATTGGCGAAGAAATATTAACCTATGACGACGATATCGGCCGTGCCAGCGTGCTGGTTCATACGCGCCGTAGGGAGGCGGCTGGTACTACCAGCAATGCCTCGCAGGTGTTTAGCCAGGATGTTACCATTGCTTTTATAATGGAAAATAGCGCCTGGAAGATTGACAGCGCTTTTTGGAAAGAAAATAAATAATAACTTTATGCATAAGAGCAAATTGTTTTATAAATTATTTATCATCGGTTCTTTATCAATGGTATTACTTATTATATTTGTTTTTATTTTTGCGATAATGAGTCAATATCGCGTGGAGTCAAAGAAGGCAATATTTTCGCCTGATAGGTATTTTTTCAAAGAGAATTATCAAGCCAATGACCCCTTTATCACCCGCAATCCCAATCTGCGCGATATATTAGCCGGACCAATCATTTCAGCAGCTGATCCGGGAATGGGGGACGAGAGAGCAGGCGTGGTTATAGCGGAGTATTCTGATTTCATATGTGAGTATTGCGCGGAACAGGAGCAGCTACTTAAAAAAATTGTTAGTGATTATAAATATAAAGTTCGTTTGATCTGGAAGGATTATCCCGAGCTGGATCAGAATTCAGCTTCTTACCAAGCTGCTATAGCAGGCCGATGCGCCCAGGAGCAAGAACAGTTTTGGCCCTATCATGATTTTCTTTATGAATATCGCGATCGCTTGAATCGCGACACATTCATAGAGATTGCCGAAATGCTTAAATTAAATATTAAAGAATTCTCTACTTGTCTCGAGTCTAAGAGACCTTTGGATTTAATAGAGGATAATATCAAAGAGGCCAATGCCCTGGATATTAGTGGTATTCCTTTTGTTTATGTTAATGATCAAGAGATTCTAGGAGAGATAGAATATGAGGATTTGAGGAAGATTATTGAAATTGAGTTAGGGAAATAAAATATAGAAAACAGATAACAGAAAGCAGAAAACAGATAAATCATAGAGAGTGTGATTT
>JAUVLY010000122.1 GCA_030600505.1 Candidatus Falkowiibacteriota bacterium | reverse complement strand
ATAGCACTATTCTTGTCGTCCGTAGCCTTGCTGCGTCCTTCCGTAGCTTTATGCGTAGGAGGAGTGTAGGATGAGTCAGTCTTTTCTTCCGGCATAGCTGGTGGGTTTTCTGGCTTAGGCTGGAGTGACGCCGCGGCCTGGGCTTGGCTCGCGCCATTACCGTTGCCATTAGCCTTAATATTTTCATCAATAATCGCGTTAATTATCAAATTCTGGCCATAAACATCTTTTAATACTCCTTCTACCAAAATCTTAATTTTATGCTCGCTAATTCTTTCTTTATGGAATTTGTATTTAAAAGCCAGGCAAACCTGATTGCCATTGACATCGCGCGGCTCGCAAACCCGCAAAATAAAAGAAAGTGAATGGTTATGTTGTTTTACTTTTGCCAGCACCTCATGCCATTTGTCAGTTATGATTTTCTGGTCTATTTTAGTATTTATATTAGTATTTGTCTTGTTTATATTACTGGCCTTAGGTGCTACTGGAGCTGAGTTTATACTTGGTGGTATTGGATTGTTTACACGCGGCTGAGGTGAGACGGGGGCCGGGTTTGCCATTGCTGGTGCCGTACCAGTACAAACTTTGGCAATAGCGATTTCTATTGGTAGCTGCGAAATAAAACTGGTGTTTATCTTATTTCGAGCTTCCAAAAAAGCGTCGATAAAATTAAGGATCTGTTTGAGCTCAAGAGTGCTTACTATTTTATTTACTTCCATTTCCAGGCTCTCCCCCATCTCCAGCCCCAGCTTATCGGCTAAAGAGGGATTAATTTTTATGATCATTACTTTTCTTATCAGTTCAATACTGTCATCAATAAAACGTTTCAAGTCCACTCCTTCATCAATAACTTTATTGACCAGTTCAATAGCCGCGCCGGCATCCTTCTTCTGAAGTAGTTTTAACAAATTAACTGCTTCCTTGATATCGCTTCGAGGAATTACCAAATCAGCTTCTTCCATGCTTATTTCTTTGCCCCCGATCGCAATTATTTGTCCAAGCAGGCTTTCCGCGTCCCGCATATGCCCCTCAGAGTGGCGGGAAATTGACTCAAGAATTTCTTTACTGACCTTGATTTTTTCTTTCCTTATTATATATGTTAATTTTTTGACCTGATCACTTACGGAGATGCGCTTAAAATCAAAGCGCTCACAGCGGGAGATAATGGTAGCCGGAATTTTATGGACTTCGGTAGTGCAAAGAATAAACATAACCTTACTTGGCGGCTCTTCCAAAATTTTGAGTAGCGCGTTAAAAGCCGAGATAGAAAGCATGTGGATCTCATCAATGATAAATACTTTATACTTGGCCCGGCTTGGTGCCACCCGGGCGCTTGCGATAACATTTTCCCGGACATTGTCAACGCCGGTATGCGAGGCCGCGTCAATCTCTATGATATCCAAACTGCGGCCGGAGAGTATTTCCCTGCAACGCTCGCATTTACAGCAAGGTTCGTATTTTCCGTTTTCCCTGTTTTCACAATTTATTGACTTGGCTAAAACCCGGGCAATCGTAGTTTTACCTACCCCCCGGGGACCTGAAAAAAGATAAGCATGAGCGGTTTTATCGCTAGCTATCTCCTGGGTTAAGGTAATTTTAATGTGGTTTTGATTCACCACCTCTTCCCAATTGCTTGGCCTATATTTTCTATATAATGTCGCCATAAAGTTATTTTTCCTATCGGAAAAAGCCGCAACCGCGAATGCGGCACTTGCGAATAATTATTAAAACTACTTAATTAATTTAGCAGAAATAAACATATTAATCAATAAATTTATAAATTAAAAATTCTGCATCAACGGCAGAATTAAATAAAATTCCCAGTTATTCGCATGTGCCCCATTTGTAGCGGGGCTTTTTGCGCTAGCAAAAATAACGTTAATTTGCTTGTTTTACTATATTCTCAACTGCTGCCCATTTGCTTTCACCGGTTTTAGGAAGAAGGATCACAACCTCGTCCTTGTCTTGCCCCTTAAAGTAAGTAACACTAGCCGTAAGGACACGCCATTTCTTATCATCGGAAATAACCATAAAATTTCCCCCGCTGCCTTGCTCCAGCACCCCGACTACTCGCTTCCTCTCGATCGGGCCAATCTGTTTATAAACAAATGTTCCGGTGCCGGTAATCGTCAGCTTGAGGATATCGCCTTCTACCAGTTTGGATTTGGAGGCATAGTTTGCCGGTACGCTATATTGCTTGCCATCCGGGCCAATCATATTTTCACCGTCAAAAACACCTTCAATTATCCGGCCATCATCAGCTCCGTCGCCATCAGGGCCTATGCTGCCTGCATTACCAGGATCAATAATTTGCCCAATACTTATACGCTCCTCATCTTCCGGGGAAATCGTTGCTGAGAATAGATCCAGTATTTTTTCGTTGCTCTCTTTTATATTCAAAAGCAAAGAGCGGACCAAGGCTAATTTGGAACTACTAATGGTAATTCCTTCATCATTGTCTTTATTTTTCTTGTTTTTTTTGTCCTCCCCCAAGCTTGACTCTATTTCCAAATCGTCAACCTCTTGGCTGACCTTTTTTTCTGTTTTCGACATATCTTTTATTTTATCCCGCTTTTATTTTAATTTTCCTTATTCCCCCTGCATTTTAATTTGGCGGGATTTTAGCTAATTTTAGTATTTGATTCTT
>JAUVLY010000092.1 GCA_030600505.1 Candidatus Falkowiibacteriota bacterium | reverse complement strand
ATGTCAATCAAGACAAATAAGTTGAGTTATACGCTTGATGAGGCGGTGATGGTGACAATAATTAATAGCGGGGTAAAACCAATGGTAGAAAATGAAACAGAAGAGATAACTGTTAAGGGTGCTCCAAGTTTAGGGAAAAATTACGGGGTGGCTTTAATTGAAAAATACGTTGAAGATGGATGGCTGGCAATTGAGGCTCTCTGGCGCTGCGATTCAGCTTGCATGAATCCTTGCGCAAAGACCCAGGCTATTAAACCGGGCGAAAACAAAAAATTTAGCTGGGATCAAAAACGCCAACTTTGCCAGAGTAACGGAGAGACTGTCTCATCTGGGGTCGGGCCGGGCCAATATCGAATATCAAGCGCGGTTTTACAGTCAAACGGTGGACATAAATTAATTAATTCAGAAGAATTTATAATAAAATAATTAATATTCCCATGACTAAACAAGCTAAATTATTAACGGTTTTATCCGGCATTGCAATGCTCTTGATTTTATATTTGTTTTTTACTTCCACTCCGGTTGTTATTAAACAGACTAATTATCAGGTTGCGAAGAAAACTCCAGCCGCGGAGGCTCCAATAAATTTGGTTAAGCTGGAGGCTGACTACAAGGCTAATGTCAAAAAGGCTTTACTGGACTATGATCAGATCCTTGTTGCCGCTGGTTTAGACGCGGAAGACAGCTTATTTAATGATGAAACAAATTTTGTTGCCGGTGACCACGAAATGTTGGCCATTGATTTGGCTGAACTGAAGATCAGTTTAATGGACCTAAGAGTACCGGCGGAATTTCGCGATTTGCACGTGGATCTGGTGCTGTCTTTAAGCTATCTTAAGCAGGCCCTTGAAAACCAGGACGATCTTGCCCGCGCGGAAGGATTGACCATGCTTAGAGGAGCACGGTCTGAATATAGCTGGCTAAGCGAATAAATACAATTTACTGCCCCGCAGTTAGCCACTATCATTGCTTATGTCAGAGATTAAAGGAGTGTTTAAAATTTAATTCGCATGTGCCGCATTTGTAGCGCGGCTTTTTGCGCTAGCAAAAATAACGTAAATGCGCTATAATCGATTATTACTTATTATCGTCCCGCTATTAGTTTTTGTAAACGAGGAAATATTTTTTTATTTTCCCAAAATGATTTACGTAGTAGCGGTACTTAACACGCTGATTTATTTTTTTGTAATTCGGCAATTTATACGAGCCAGTAAAAGAAAGGAAAACTGGGTTAATTTTTTAATTCTGCCATTTCTTTTTTTGATTGGCTCAATGTTTTTCAGTTCAATGGTTTCGAGTAAATGGCTGGTGCAACTGCTGTTTATTTTAAATAGCGTTTTTGCTTATTTGTATTTCCGTACGATTTTTCGTTTTTTGATAGATATAAAGGAATATCAGGCCGACGGGCTGGAGAATATTTCGTCGTATGGTAATTTTCTTGTTTTTTATTTTATCGCTTCCGCCATTTATGGCTTGCAAGTATTTTTGAATATTGATATCTGGATTTTGATGATTGCTTTGCTTTTGGCGATTATGATAATTGTTTACCAGGTATTCTGGGCTAACCGGATCGATGTCAATGCCCGTTTTTTTTATATGTTGATTATCGGCCTGATATTGGTCGAGATGGCTTGGGCGGCATCGTTTATGACGCTTAGCTTTTATATTCTTGGCCTGGTGCTAGCGGTATGTTATTATATGATTATTGGTTTGACAAGATTTTATTTGCTGGGCACCCTAAGCCGGAGTAGTATAAAATCCTATTTGATATTTGGATTCTCCAGTATTTTACTGGTTTTATTAACCTCTAATTGGATATCTTTTAATTAAACCCCCACAAATCAACGAATCAAGTACAAATTTACAAATACTAATTGAATTATTTAATAGTGATTCGTAAATTCGTAAAAGGATTTGTGGATTCGTGGGAAACCAATTAGAATATCAGACAGCCATATTGATAAAAAATATATTAGTTAAATATGAATAAGTATAAGATTATTTACATAATATTGATATCCACTATTTTTGGTCTGGCCAGTGGCGTAGTTGGTTCATTAATGGCTCGGGTTTATCTCCTGGAAGAGGCATTTAATATTCCTTTGTTTGGAGAAATAAATGTGTCAAATCAGGAGGGCTATGGCTCCAGTCTGATAATCCAGGGCGCGAAGAAGGTAGTGGTTGAGCAAAATACCAAAGTGTCGGATACTGTTAATGCGGTCAAGAGCGGTTTGGTTGGGATTTTCCCGCGGATTGCTACCAGTAGTATCGGCGCCGTCAAGAGCACCAGCACACCTTTTGATATTAGCGGTTATTATCGGTTAAATAACGAAATCGGCCAGGGGTTTATTATTACCAGCGATGGCTGGATAATGAGCGCCTATACCCCGTTGGAGTATAAGGATTTACCCAAAGACAAAGAAGGTAGGGCCGCGGCAATAAAGAAAATCGTCTCTAATTACGTGATAATTGATTCCGGGGCCAAAGTTCATCTTATTAAGAACATAGTAGTAGATGAGCTTACCGGGCTTAGTTTCTATCGGATTGAAGCCCGCGATTTGCCGGTAAAGAAATTTAATTTGGATCCGGATACAGCCAGCCAGCTTGTACTAGCAGTCAGCTGGGACGGCTATAGCTGGTTAAGCACCTTGATTGGGCAGCTTGAGCTAAATGAAACACCGCTTAAATCAAGCGACCAATATTTAACCGTGTTAATCCCGGAGCAGGCTGTGCCAAAGCAGTTTGTTGGTTCATTTGTGTTTAATTTAAGTAGCGAGTTATTGGCCTTCATTGATGGCCAGGGACAGTTGATGCCGGTTAGTAATTATTTGTCCTGTATTACTTGTCTTTTAAGCGATGAAGAAATAAAACGTCCGGTTTTGGGAGTAAATTATATTAATTTGAGCCGGCTGGCAGAGGAGGGGAATAAGAATAGATTATTTGGCGCCTTGATTACGGCTAATGCTAAGGGTGTAGCTGTTTTGGATGGTTCTCCGGCAACTCGGGCCGGCTTAAAGGCGGGGGATACGATTATTTCGGTTGACAATATTGAGCTTAAAAACGGCAATACTCTGGATAAGCAAATTAACCGTTTAGCGCCAGGGGATGAGATTGAAATAATTTATTTGCGTAATAATCAGCGCCGCAGCGTAAGTGTTGTTTTAGCCGGAGAATAGAGCTTTTCTCACCCAAACAAATCCCGATTTACGGGTTTTTTATTTGACCAAATTGCTAGGTAAAAGTAAAATAAAGATATGGACAAAGCATTGCTTAAAACCTGGAAAAATTATCAGAAGGCCTTGCCGATTCTTTTTGGCATGTTTTTTTTGATCAGTTTATTTACGCCATACATTGAGACATTTTATAAAAGCTTATTTAGCGGTAATTATATTATTGATCCACTTGTCGGTTCGCTTTTGGGGTCAGTTTCTGCCGGTATGCCGATTACGGCCTATATTTTAGGCGGTGAGTTGTTGGATATCGGCATAAGCCTTTTGGCAGTAACTGCTTTTACTCTAACTTGGACCATGGTCCATTTGGCCTTTTTGCCCTTAGAAAGTAAATATCTGGGTAAACGCTTTGCTATAACCAGAAATATAGTTAATTACTTTTTTGCTGTCATAATCTCAATATTAG
>JAUVLY010000059.1 GCA_030600505.1 Candidatus Falkowiibacteriota bacterium | reverse complement strand
ATTTTTCCCTAAACTTGGAGCACCCTTAACAGTTATCTCTTCTGTTTCATTTTCTACCATTGGTTTTACCCCGCTATTAATTATTGTCACCATCACCGCCTCATCAAGCGTATAACTCAACTTATTTGTCTTGATTGACATACTGGAAGCTTGGGCACTATTTAATTTCAAATTCGGAGTCGCTTGGCTAAAGCCTTTATATACTGCATATACTGCCACATCCAAAATCACGACCGCGACAACCACGATAATCAGGCCCGCAAAAAACTTATTGCTTTTTTCCTCCAACATTTTTTTTGTTGCTAATTATACAATGCCCTTGGGTGCTAATCATTACAAATTTACAAATACAAATTTGGATTTTCGCACTGTTGGAGCAAGGCCTCTGGCCTGCGACTTTTTGCGCGATAAAATCTCGCGGGCCAGAGGCCCAGCTCAAACATTAAGGAATTTATTCGTAAATTTGTAAAGATTTGTAATTCGTAACCGGTTAGCTAGTTTACTATCTCAAAATCATCATCCTCTCCGCTCTTTTTCTTTTCTAATTTCAACTTGTTGATCTCATCCAAATCATTGTCTAAATCGTTCATTGATAAATAATTATTGGAAAAACTGTAAAGCACGTCGTCAATATACAGACAGCGTTTTACCGAGTTGTCGTAATAACTGTAACCCCGCCAATAGTCCCGCGGTGAAGGCCGGCCCTTGTCCGAATGGTCAATCTTGCCTTTAAACTCGATCTTGTCTTCAGTTATCGTGAATACTGCCGCACCGCTAAATGTGAGCTTTCCGTATGAGCGCCCATCAATCGTTTCCCGGATTGAAACCGGCATGGCCATTAAATTTTTATCCTTGGAAAAAAGAAATGCTTTATGGTCGCGCAAGGCAATGGAATCACTCCCCGCCTCCCCCATTACATAGGTATCTACCTCCTTGGGGTTGGCCACGTCAGAGACATCAAACAAAGAAACTTTAATTCCCTTGATCCGAACGCCGCCCCATTCGGATTCGGCCGTATCCTTGCCAATGCCGATCAAATGATTATCGTCATAAGGATGGAGATAATTAGAAAAGCCCGGAATTTTCAATTCGCCCAATACTTTGGGATTTTTCGGGTCACTAAGGTCAATCACGAATAAAGGGTCCACTTGCTTGAAAGTAACCAGATAAGCCCGGCCCTGCATAAAGAGAACTGAGTATATCCGCTCCCCCTTGGCTAACCCCTCAACCGCGCCAACTTGATTCAATTCTTTGTCCAGAACATAAAGGTTACTATAAGACTCGCGTTCCTCGTCGTCCATGTATCTGCTCCAGGTCCGGTTCTTGGTGGTGGCAATGCGAAAATAATCGCCTTGCTCATCCATGGAAAACTGATTTAAGACATGGCCGGTCACCTGGCCATTGGTCTGATATTCGATTTTGTCTTTATCAATGGCTACTTTATGGATTACGGTTTTTTCCAGCTCTTTGGAAATATCCTGATATTTTTGTTTCATGGCCGCCTCCAGCTCGTCTTCCAAATTTTCCTGTTTTTCTTCGCTAAGGGTATAGACATAGTGCTCAACTATTTGCTGGATTTTCCGCTGCTTTTCGTCAGGAGAAAGAATAAAATGCTCAACTACTCCGATCTTGGCGATCTTTTCCTGGTCTTTCGCGCTTAGACGAGGATAAACTAGCTCCTTCATAACTTCCATTTCGAGCTGATATTCACTAACATATTTGGTGTAAGTGATGTAAAGATTCTTCTTTGATACATACATATTCTGCGCGTTTGACATCAAATACATTTCCTGGTTAATTGTCTTGTCTACATCTTTAATATTAATCGCGCTAACAACGCTAAAATTATAATTTGAATAAGGGATATTAAAATAATAGATTTCCGGCATTACGCACCGGGTACCAACCGCGCAATCAACTACTTCGCCACCCTCAAGTAAGCGCGGCAACATTGGCTCGTCGTCGATATAGTGATAATTGTAATTAGTAGTCACAAAATAAACGTAATCGCCGATCATCCGGGAATTAGCCAGTGAGCCTTCAAAATCAAGGTCAAGAACCTGTTTGGGCTCACTACGGTTACTGATATCAAAAACTTTGAAAAATGTATAAGGGCTGCGACGGCGCCATTTTTTATAATATGGTGTTTCATGTATTACACTGTTTTGTCCGTGAACCACCAAGCGGTCTTCATTTATATAAATATCTGCCGGCCGGGATTTGAAAGCGATTTTAGTAATTACTTCCGAATTTTGTGCCGGATAGGCGTTAATAATATAAAGGTCGTTCTTAACCAAGGCATAGACATATTTCCCGTCGGTTTTGATAATATCAGCTTCATCAACGCCTTCAACCTGTACATTAGTTTGGGAAAAATCATCTGAGCCACCGCCTTCATTACTCTGAGATGATAACCCTAAATCATTAGAATAACTCACACCGGCTTCAGCTGCCATTGGAGCTGATTTCATAACCGTATCTACGGCCATACCCTCGGCAAAATCCATCATCATCTCGCCGCGGCCATAACCCACAGACCCGGACTGGGCATTATTTTCCAAAAAAGCGCTTAATTCATCAAGCGAGGCAAATTTATTAATATTAGTTTGCGCCCTCAGTTGCTCCATTACCGTGCCGGTAGCCGCGCCAATATTATCCGGGTTAATTATCTGGCCTTGGCCTTGATTATCCGGCTTTGGCTTAGGCTTGACTTGCGGCTTACTAATCCCGGGAATGGTACAACCACTAATTATAAAACTTAATACTAATAAAGAAACCGTAACTTTTTTATAAAAATTACTCATAAAATTATTTTGTAAATTAAGAATTAAAAATTAAGAATTAAAAATTTTAATTATTCAAACGCGCTGGCATCCATTTCCATCCAATCGTCGTTCTCGTCACTCCATTTGTAAGCTATCATCTGATGGCTTTTGTCTTCCTCACTGTAAACATAATCAACCTTGGTTTCCGAACCGATCCGCCTAGAATAGGTGGTTTTTTTAACCAAAATAACCGGCTTAATAATATACTCCAAACGTATCTTGCCTAAAGGACCATTAAAGACAATGTACTTAATGTCCACCCCTCCTTCATCGTCAATATGCTGTTCCCCTTCGTCTTCCAGCTCAAAATTGTCCTTAATATTGCCAACAATTTTTGTCCACTTATCTGGTGACATACTCCTTCATTTTAATATCGAATGAATTATTATCCGCGTAATATCTGCGTATTGATCTGCGTACAATCCGCGGAATTAACGCGGACCCTGCGCGGAATTAACGCGGATGCTTGAATGTCTTAAAACGTACTACTAATAATAGACGGCTTTGGTTTCCATATCGCGTTTTCTGTTTCTAGCGGTATGATTGGATATCAAACCGCGGGCCAATAAATGATCAATTGACTTATTCATAGTTATCATCCCTTCTCTGGCCCCGGTCTGAATAACTGTCTGGATCTGCTCGTACTGCCCATGTCGGATCTGGTTGGCTATAGCCGTATTATTTATAAGTATTTCCCTGGCTACTACCAAACCGCCGTCCTTTCGGGGCAATAATTGCTGGGCAACTACCGCCCGGAGCACCGAGGCTAACTGATGGGCTACCTGTTGATGGTTCTGGATCGGAAAATAATCAATAATGCGTTCAATTGTTTCCGCCGCCGTTGTCGTATGCAAGGTAGACAACACCAAATGCCCGGTCTTAGCGGCGGTTAAAGCAGCGGACATAGTTTCCAGGTCCCGCATTTCTCCGACCATGATCACGTTCGGATCTTGCCGAAGCGCGTATTTAAGGGCATCCGCGAAACTGGTTGTATCACTGCCCAGTTGCCGCTGTTCAATGATGCTTTGCTTCTCTTCAAAAACATATTCAATCGGATCTTCGATCGTAATAATATGCGATCGCCGTTCGGAATTTATCAGATCCAGCATCACCGCCAAAGTGGTTGATTTACCAACTCCTGATGGGCCGGTTACCAAGATCAAACCATCACGCAAATGAGTGAAACGATACATTGTTTCACTAAACCCGATCTCTTCCGGCCGGGGAATGTTCATCACGACCAAACGGGCTGCCAAGCCGATGCTGTCCCGCTGATAATGGAGGTTAACCCGGAAACGATTGCCATAAAACTCCATTGATAAATCAACGTCGCGCTTACGCTCAAAACGATCTCTGGTTTTTTTATCAATCTCCCGATAAACCGCGTATTTTAACTCACCAGGCGGTATCGGGGCTTCATTCATTTTGATAAGTTCGCCGTAAATCCTAAGTGAAGGCACCGAGCCTTCAACTAAATGCAGATCAGAAGCATTACGATCAATCGCCTCTTTAAAATAATAATCTAATTCCATGGGGATAAATATTTTAGTTATCTATATTATAACATTATTGACCTTGAATGGACAAATAGATAATAGAAAGCAGAAAACAGGCGATCATTTATCCAGCTATGACCTGCTTTCTGTTTTCTGTTTTCTACTTTCTGAAAAACTAAACTCACAACCACAATAATCCTGCCTATATAAACCCAATTCCTTACTTAATTCACACGCCTTCTTAAAGCCATCTTGTTTTTTAAAATCCTGATCCAAAAATTTGAGGCTGTATTTACCGGCCAATTCATTGCCTAGCATAATAATTGCTTTAGCGTCTTTATGCGGACTAACCGTAAGAGTGGTGGTAAAACTATCAAAACCAAGCTCCTTGGCCTTGACCGCCGTTTGCTTGAGCCGATCCTTGTAACAAATCCGACAACGCTCTCCCCTTTCCGGGTCTTTTTCATGACCCCTGACCAGTTTAAGCCAGGACTTATGGTCATAATCCTCAGTAATTAAGTCAAGCCCAAGCTCACTCGCGATCCGCCTGGCTTCCATGAGCCGCCTATTATATTCTTTTTCTGGAAAAATATTTGGATTATAAAAATAAAGGGTGAGTTGATAACCACCTTTTAATTCTTTCGTAATTGCTACGCCGCAGCCAACACAGCAGATGTGCAAAAACAACTTAGGTTTTTCTTCCCCGTCTAACATAATAAAAAAACACAAAAATTATAATGCCGATCAAACCGGCTAAAAAATCATATTCACTTACTGTCCGGCCCGGCACATAGCGCTGCATTATTTCCACGCCGGCAGAAGCCAGAGCGGAAAAAAAACAAGCTATTAAAATACTCGTTTTAATAGCTATTTTATGCGGCGCCAAACTATAAAGAATTAAATAGGCCAACACGCCAAAAAGCAACATGTGGAATATCTTATCATGCCAGGTTACTACCGTGCCGTCATAAGGCAAAGTCGGAAAACCGGTTACTATTAAAATAAAGAATAACCAGTTGATTAATAAGTAATATCTAAGGTACTTATTCATAAAATTTATAAATTACAAGCACCAAATTACAAATAAATTCCAAGCACCAAATTCAAAATTCCAAACAGTTTTGGTCATTGAGATTTTGGTGCTTGGTGCTTATTTGCACCCAAGGGGCATTTCATAATTTGGGATTTGTTATTTTGCGAAATTATTTCCCTCTACCATTCCCGTTCTTCTTCTCAATATAGGCAAAGCTAACAACTATAATTAACATGAGGCCTATCATCGCCCCAACAGCGATCAGCTTGCCCAAACTCTGAAGAAAGAGAGCGGACAGGCCAAACACGGCCGCTATTCCGTAATAAA
>JAUVLY010000063.1 GCA_030600505.1 Candidatus Falkowiibacteriota bacterium | reverse complement strand
CTCATTAGTATCACAATCATCGTTCAGGCTTGCCCCGCAAGCGGCGCCGTCGCAGCCGGCACATTCGCTGCCGCCGCAGTCAACCCCGGTTTCGTCAAAATTTAACATTCCGTCACAACAATGAGCCGGACGTAAAACAGTGGTAATGCTTCGGCTGGCGGAGTGCGCGTCATAGTCATTGGCCCGGGCCGTAAATGTAACCGGTGTTCCGGCTGTATAACCGCTGCCATCCCAATTAAAAGTTGTAAAAAACGGATTAGCCGCGGTGGCGTTTATATTCACGGCGTAAGGAGTAGAATCAACCAAGAGTTCAATATCGGTTACTCCGCTGTCATCTTGCGCCCAAGCGTCTATCGGGTTACTGGCTGACACGCAAATTTGGTCAATATTTAGTCCCACAGTAGGATCTTCGCAATCAATAAGATCCCCGACGTCAAATTCAATTGTACAAGGATTTCCCGTTGGCCCGCAATTCTCGGCCAAATTGGTAGCAGGATTTATCCATTGCTCTAAAGGCCGGCCGCTACTGCTTACTAAGTCATGGATCAAAACCGTAACATGAGTGCCGGTCGCAAAACACCTGTCCGCGTTACACGGATTAGCCGGGCAAGTCCCTATGTCAGGCTCAAAAGTTATTCGCCTGCCACTCACAACTAAATTTCCGCTTACCGGACCACTGCTATCCATAATCTCAACATTAGTGGTGTTAACAGTCAAAGGATCAATATTTAAATTAAAGTTAAACCGCAAACGAATATTTTTAACCACATTAGTACTAGCGTCTATTGGCACAGTTGAGCTTAGCTGAAAAACCGACGGTATCAAGGTACTGCAAGGCGTAGCGCTGCAGCCAATACCAGGGCAGCAGTACCCGCCGGCAGCGCAACATTCATTGACTCCGCCAGCGATACAACAAGTTTCGGCATTGGCACAGCAATAATCCGGACTGCCCTGGCAGCACTTCTCACCGCTTGCGCAAACCGCGTTGCAAGATGGGCCAATCGCGTCTGATACAAACCTAGAGATAAAAACAACTATCATAAAAGCTGATAGTATAATAATTAAGCCAATTATTGCCCCGGTTAAAGCTTTCTTGGCTTTATTTACCTTTTCCGGGTCACCATTGCTGGTCATCCACAGCCAGCCGGCATACATTACTATGGCCACCGCGATAATCCCGAGCAGGCTTAAAAAATATTTAACGATATTAATGATCAAAACTCTTGGATCAGTACCGACCGCCCCCTCCAGCCCTAAATTAGCCGCATAATTAATCCCCAGATCAGCTTGCGCCATTGCGAAACCAGCAAGCACGAAGCTTAAAAGAAATAATGAAGTAAATAAAATTTTCTTATATAACACTTTCATTCGTATCAATCCGCCCAGGGGTAAACCCCAGGGCTAGCTTATTATGCTTATAAGCCTGCTAAAGCAGGCTATTTCCTAAATATTTTATTTATATAGCGCCATTTATGGTGCTTTTAAATCTAAAAACGTAGCCCTGGGGTTTACCCCTGGGCGGTAGACTTATTTTTTATAGGAAATATTCATTATTTAAATAATAGATTCCAAACACCAATCATGAATAAGCACCAAATAACAAATTACAAATAAATTCAAAATAACAAATTCCAAATTCTCAGCCAAAGGCTGATCCGCCTCTGGCGGAAAAACAATTTCGGTCATTGGGATTTTTGATTTGGTGCTTATTTGTAATTTGTTATTTGGTGCTTTTTTGTCTATGGACATGTCGGATCCGACGACACCGTCCCTGAGCAACAACTGGGGTTAGCATCATCTATGCCAACACAGGCCGGCCCGTCCGATGGTTTAAAACAATTTTGATTAATATCATTCACTCCGCTCCCTACTTGCGCGCGATACGAAACCGCTTCAGCCATATCGGAATGATTAATATAAACGGTAGTATAATCAACAAAACCGTCAGGTTCACTGTCAAAATCTTCCTTGGTTATCCAATAGCCGGTTGAGCGGTTGGCAAAATTACGCAAATTAATATGATAGTGAGTTACACTGTCATCATTGCGCCAAGATATGCTCCGGCCGGTCTTAAGGCTAGAGGACATCATGTATTTATCAAATTGGATTTCGATTAGCTGGTCCAGAGGAACATTTATATTGCCGGGTGGAGAAGGTGTAGGGATAGTGTCTGTAATTCGCGGCGGAGTCGCGTCGATTGTATTGTTTATCCAAAAAGACCAAACAAGATCATCGCCCCCACCGCTCATTGTGTTCTCGTTCCAAGGCCCGCCAGGTCCGATTGCGTCACCGCTCCTATCCCCATCAAAAGAATTAAGGGCCGCGTCCATAATACCGTCCAGAGCGCTAAAATTAGCCAGCGGATGAAACTCGCCTTCACTAATATTATAACAATGCCCACTGGTACAATCTGTATATGGAGACTTGGCCGTACAATTAATACAAGCTTCCAGCGAAGCCGCGTCCAGTTCAATTAAAAGCTCAGAATCGGCCGGCAAACAATAAATCGGGTCGCCGCAGCCATTAGCGCCGCACTCGTTGTCGGAAATAAATTCTATTGTCCGATATTGGTTAGATATTACAAAACTGCCGTTTATACAATCGGGGCAAACGCTTGTGTCTATCCCGTCACAGGGGCCGCTAACACATCTTACCCTAATAACATTACTAACCGCGATCGCATCGCCAGAAACGGTAATGGGGTTAATTGCTTCATTAAAATTTATTTGAATAACTGAATTGCGTGGTTTGTCCAAAAGGTCAAGGGGAACAACGGTTATGCCGGCATCAGCACCGCCGGACATCGGCGTAAAAGCAAAGGCCGTAGTATTGTCGCTAGAAAGAGCAATACTGTTCCCGGCCGAGCCAATAGCACTAGCCGTAATACTTATAACATTTGCGGCCACCGTGGCGCTAACTTGTATGTTTGTGCTATTTAATTGGCCGCTAATATTGGCGGCGGTTGAATTAATTGTCGCGCCCATTAAAAATTCATTGCTGGCCGGAATTCCACTGGCAATAAAACGGTAATTGGTACTGCCAACACGCAAAGAGTCTGACGTAGTACGGCCGATTATCGGTACATTCCAGGAATTACCATCAGCATACTCACCCGGATTTAAAACCGCGCTCCCACCCTCTACGCTTAGAGTAAAACAACCGGAGAAAGTAACTTGATTATTATTAAAAACAGCTGATCCCAAAAGAATCGCGCCATTGCTAAATCTGACTGAACCAGCAGCAGCATCGGTTACCTCAACGGTGATCGTACCATCCTGAGCGCAGCTAGTGTTTACCGTAGCACTAGCATCGTTCCAGTTGCCGGCCAAAGGATTCTTTACTACTCCTCCGGCCCCGAGACTGGCTGGGCGGTAAAACGCTGGCAAAACGTTCACAACTATTTGGCCGGTCGCCGCGGTGGCACTAGACATCGTACTTGTATCCTGGCCATCATCCGGAAACGGATAAACACCGCCTGAGCGGACAATCGGCGGGGTTAGATCAACCCGATTACTGACCTCAAACGACCAGGCAAGAAAATCATTACGGCAAGAATTAAAAATACCATTGCCATCAACGTCGGTGATGTCATTGGATAAATACATGGTATGCCAGATTATTTCCGAGGCTGAACCCAAATAATTACTTGGTACAAAAACAAAAGTATTACCGGCCTGAGTGACTAACACGTCGGTTATATTAGTATCAGCGCAATTAATCCAGTCCGAGCCGTCCCACTCACAAGAATCACCCTGATTATTGTTAAAAAGCCTGACATTTTCTTCAACAATTGGGTCGCCATTGCAACCTGCTGGGTTGCCGCAAATATCATTTGGATTAACCGGCTCTTTAAAACTGACAATTATGGCCGTATTACGCGGTACATCCAGCTGGCCCGGCTCCGGATAAACGCTTTCCACTGAGCAAGCACCAATTACACCCATGCCATGGCCGATCCCGCCGGGACGAGGCGACCGGCCCAAAGACCCGCCCAAACCATCGCCCATTAAGTTAGCAATAAACATAACGATTGCAAATGATAAAATAATAATAATAAGGCCAATCACCCCGTTGCTTAAAGTTTTTTTCGCTTTAGCCAGCCTATCCGCGCTACCGCCGCTGGTCATCCATAAATAACCGGCATACATTATTACCGAAACCGCGATAATCCCTAAGAAAGACAATATGTATTTAATAATACTTACAAGCAAATCACGCAAATCCCCGTCTGGCCGTTCTAAACCAATGTTAGCCGCGTAATTTACTCCCAGGCCCGGCTCCTGAGCCCAGCTTATGTTAAAAGACAATAAAAAAACAGCAATAACTATAATCGACAAAATTATCGCTGCTTTGCTTATATTGATGAATAATTTAATATTTTTTTGCATGGGGAATTAAATAGGAAATAGAAAATAGAAAATAGAAAATAGAAATCTTTTTTAATCTGTTTTCTGTTTTCTGTTTTCTGTAAAATTGACTAATCCACAGTTATGTAATATTATTATAACATAAAAATCAATAAAAAATCAAAAAATGACCATTCAGCAAATAATTAACAAAGTTAAGGACAATAATCCTAAGGCAGACCTGGATCTGCTTAAGCTGGCTTATGATTTTGCTGATAAGGCCCATGATAAACAAAAACGTAAAACCGGTGAACCCTATATTCAGCACAGCCTTCATACGGCTTTCCTGCTTGCGCAAATTAAGGCGGATATTAATACCGTGATGGCCGGCATTCTCCACGATGTTCCCGAAGATACGGAAAAATCTCTTGAAGACATAGAAAAAAACTTTGGTGCGGAAATCGCCGGCTTGGTTGAAGGTATTACCAAATTAAGTAAAATTAAATATCGCGGGGTTGAGCGTTATCGCGAAAGCCTGAGGAAAATGTTTCTGGCAATGGCGCGCGACCTGCGCGTTATCCTGATTAAATTTTGCGATCGTTTACATAATCTCCGCACCCTGGACGCCCTGCCCTTGGAAAAAAGAACCAGAATTGCCAGGGAAACCATGGAAATCTACGCCCCGATTGCCGGACTACTAGGTATCTGGCGCCTCAAATGGCAAATGGAAGATATTTGCTTTAAATATCTTTATCCGGAAGAATACAAAAAACTGGAATATAAATATGAAGTGGAGAGAAAAGCAGAACGCAACCAATATTCGCAAAAAGTTAAAAATATTCTCGAT
>JAUVLY010000139.1 GCA_030600505.1 Candidatus Falkowiibacteriota bacterium | reverse complement strand
TTGAATAAATTCTACGCACCTAGTCACTTTTGTCATTCTGAATCCGCGAAGCGGGTGAAGAATCCCGTGGATGTAGAGACGAGATCCTTCACTCCGCTAACGCTCCGCTCAGAATGACATGGTGGTTTAAAAGTCAGTGAGTAGTTGCAAACTAAACAAAAAAAACAGACTGCCGTCTGCTTTCTGTTTTCTATTCAACAATATCCAAACTCTTATCACAATAAGCGCAACGGCCTTTTTTGTCCAGCCTTTCAATGTGATAGCCAAAGCGGCGGATTGAGAGTTCTCCGCATTTAGGGCAATAAGTGTTTTCTTTTTGGTCGCCCGGGATATTGCCGACGTAAACGTATTTTAGGCCGGCTGTTTTGGCTATTTCATATGCTCCATAGATCATATCTTCACCGGTTGTGGGCAGGTCTTTAAGGCGCCAGGACACAGATGGTGAAAATCTGCTAATATGCCAGGGCGTGTCAGTGTCCAGCTCAGTGACAATAAAATCAACCAGCCGGGTAAGCATTTCAATATCACTGCTTAAAGAGGGGATTATTAAAGTTGTAATTTCCAAATGAACCTGCTCGTCTTTAAGGCGTTTAATATTTTTTAATACCGGAGCGAGCCGTGCTTTACAATTAGAGCGATAAAAATCATCGTCCATTGATTTCAGATCAACATTGATCGCGTCAAGGTAAGGAAGGATAGAATCCAGGCATTCATCGCTCATATAACCGTTAGATACCCAAACATTTTTAATTTTATTGGCATAGGCCATTTTCATTGTTTCCAGCGCGAATTCCGTGTTTATCGTCGGTTCATTATAAGTGTATGAAATAGAAGGGCAGTCGTCGCCAATCACATTTTCTATGATCCTTTCCGGTGATATTTCATCTGTTGCTTTAAGCAGTTTATCAATCTGCTTAGGCTGGCTGGCAGAATGATTAAGGCAATTGGAACAGGCAAAATTACAGCCATAAGAACCAATGGAATAAGTCATGGAGCCGGGCATAAAGTGAAACAAGGGCTTTTTTTCTATGGGGTCAATATCTGAGTAAATGCCGCGGCCAAAAACACTGGAATACAATATTCCTTGTTTATTCTTGCGCACGCCGCAAATACCGGTTTTGCCCTCTTCTATTTGGCACTCATGATGGCAAAGCCTGCATTTAACGGTTTTTTTATCGGTTGTATAAAATTGAGCCTCTTTCATATTTGTAACATAAAAGTATCATAAATCATTGCCTGTGGCAAGAAAATCAGATATAATTAAAGTATAACATTTTTGTTTGAGCCGGGCGTCCCGCCCGCGAGATTTTATCGCTCGAAAGTCGCAGGCCAGAGGCCTTGCTCCAACGTATATTTTGTTTGAGCCGGGCGTCCCGCCCGCGAATTTAGCATAAAAGATTATGACTACTTTGAAACAGTTTAAGACAGATAATAATGTATTATTTCTAACAATAAAATCAATAAAAGGATTGCCAATTTTAATTGATGATAGTTATTATAAAATTATTCTTGATAGCTTAAACCACTGTAGAAGAAATAAAAATTGGATTATTTATGCCTATACCATATTAATAAACCACATCCATATTGTATTAAAGGTTAAAAAACCATTTTTAGTTTCCAAAACAATCAATGAATTTAAAAGTTATACAGCTCATAATATTTTAAACAAATTAAAAGTTGATAACCAATTTAGTTTATTAAAAAATTTACAATATGCCGCTATCCATAACAAGGATAGAGATAATAAAATATGGCGGCGAAGTTGCTGGCCGGAAACAATTGGATCTGTAAAATTTTTATTACAAAAAGCACACTATACAGATTATAATGCCTTAAAACATGGAGTGGTTGATAACATAGAACAATATCCATATACAAGTTTTCATAATCATTATTGTGATCATGAAGTGTTGTTAAAAATTGATGAGATTGGAGAACAACTATAGGCTTTGTTTGAGCCGTCTCGCATATATTGCGGTGCGCGAACTTTGTCGTTTCGAAAGTCGCAGGCCGGAGGCCTTGCTCCAACGTATATTTTGTTTGAGCCGGGCGTCCCGCCCGCGAACTTTGTCGTTTCGAAAGACGC
>JAUVLY010000103.1 GCA_030600505.1 Candidatus Falkowiibacteriota bacterium | reverse complement strand
ATATCTATCGCGCAAAAACTCAAGCTCTTCCCGGCTCATATCATTCTTCAAATGAATCAAAGGGACATTCTTAACCGAGGAATCTTCCAAAGCCTCATAAATCAGCTGCCGCTGTTTTCTCGAAAAACTCTCCAGGATCAGGGCGACTGTATCCAGCCCCAAATTATTGATCTCATTTAATTTGCTTTGCCAATCTTTATCCTCAATTCCGGTAAGGCTTAAGCAAATTCTTTGCTCCAGATTTTTTTTCATAAATGTAGAACTAACCCATAATACAATTAACTCTGTCGTATAATTCACCCATATTCTTTTCCTGCCGGGCGCAAAGCTGGGCGGCTTTCGGAGCCTGCCAATTTATCGCGTACTTCAGCCAATTAACATCCTCTTTGGCGGAAAGATGTTCACCGAAAAAATTAAAAATATCGGCCTCGTCTATATGCCCGTTGTTATTACGTTCAATTAACAGGTGAGGAATAGTATCAAGATGCTTCCGCCCGGACACCATGTAAGCCAGCGTCGAATGGTGGCCATCGAACAGGAACAGCTTGTTTTTTTTGGTCTTAAAAAGTTTGACATTGGGCATGCCGGACCGGGCCAGCATATCCCGGCCCCGGCCGATTGACTTGACCATCCGCTTTATTTGCTTGATATCGCGGACGCCTTCGCTATTATGAATATTCAAAACCGATCTCAAGCTCACTCTTTTTTTAACAAGCTGTCTGGCCAGTTGACTTTTAATTTCCGGGAACAGCCTGTCTTCAAACCAGCTAACCGCGCCATATATGGCATCGGTTTCCTTTGTGATCTTGATCCGGGCAATAACGGCATTTTCTGTTGCCGGCCCCGGTCGCGCCGACGGGTAGCTTAATTTTATAATATAGCGCTCCATATATTTGCGTTATTTTATTACCTATTTCAAACTTAATGTACCATTCTGGGCCTAGTTTTGCAAGAAATCCGTTACTTTTTATTAAAACAAAAAACCACCCATAAGGGCGATTATATTTGTCGGGCTGAGAGGCCCCGCATAAGTGCTACGCACTAAGCGGGGTAAAAATTGAACCTAATGGTCGGGCTGCCGGGAGTTGAACCCGGGTGACAGGACCCCCAGCCCTGCATAATAGCCGTTATATCACAGCCCGTTTTTTTCCCCGCATAAGAGAGCAGAAGGTGTCTAATATCTAAATTCGCATGTGCCGTTCACCCCGCCGCGGCGGGGCAAGTTTGTAGTGGGGCTTTTTGCGCTAGCAAAAATAACGTTAAAATGTATTACCGGCCAGGGCTGTGCTGGTTGTGTCTACAATAAAATTTACTAAAGTGAGTGATACCAGAATAATTGCCAAGCCGATCAAGCCTGAGCTAAGTGTTAGTCTGGCGGCAACCAAACGGTCTTCATTGCCCATTGACACCATCCAGCGAAAGCCGCCCCACAACACCACCATTACCGCGATAAGGCCTAAAAACGTCATAAGATACTTTACTCCGTCCACCAATTCATTCCGCAGGTCACCCTCAAAAGTGGCTAAGCCAAGGCCGGCGGCATATTCCATACCCAAATCAGGCGCCGCATTAGCAAAAAATGGCAAACTTAATACAAACAAAATAATAACTCCGATAACATTTTTATTGATCTTCATACTTTTATTCTTTTTTTATTCTTAATATCAACAAACTTACTATAACAAAGCTAAACGCTAAGGACAATACCCTAAAGTCAAGAATCATTAATTCTCCCCCTTTGCCTTTGCCTCCCCCTCTCCGGCTTGCCCGCCGAAGCCTTGGCGTAGGAGGGGCTCGGAGAGGGGGCTGGGGGGGAGGGTATTATATTTTTTTCTTATTAACCTGCCTGATTATCAATACTAAAACTATAAAATAAACTACACTTAGCCAAGCGCTGATATTTATTTCCAGCGAGGCAAAGGGAAGTATTGCTAATTTTTCACTAACAAATACTATATAGTTAATTATCAATTCCAAGGGCAAAAAAATTAGTTGGCTAAAGCCGGGTAAAATAGTTGAAAGGATTATCCCTAGCGTAGCCAAACCCATAACTATGGGCAAACACCAAAGAATCAGCAAATTCGTTAGCGGCGCAATCAGCGATACCGTGCCAAAATTATTGGCAATGATCGGCCAAGTGGCTAGCTGGGCCACTATTGAGATACTGATAATACCCCAAATGCTTTTAATTATTTTACTCTTAAGCCTAGGGAAAATCTTCCTGCGCCCGGCCTCCAGTATGGGGAAGCCGTAAACTATGCCCAAAACTGCCAGAAAAGACAATTGCCAGCCAATATCATCCCAAAAAAAACGGGGATTAAAAAGAAGCAGCAGAGCGGCTACGAAAATAATTGAATTAGTAATTTGGCTAAGCCGGCCGGAATTAAGGGCCAAGAGAACCAAAAAACCCATAAGTGACGCCCTAAGCGCACTGGGCGGCAAGCCGATTAGGATTATATAAAATATTAAAAAAGCAGTCGCAACGTAAAAAGCTGTCTTACGTGTAAATCCGAGCTGGAGCAGAGCCAGCATTACCATGGCCGAGATAATGCTAATATGCATGCCGGAGATCGCGACAATATGGCTGATACCGGCCTGGGAAAAAATCGTTTTCAGCTCAGGCAAAATCCCCTGCTTGTCACCCAACACAATGGCGCGAACGATCGAAGCTGCCGGCTCATTCAAGCCGCGATTAAAACTTGCGCGCAATTTATTTTTTAATTTAAAAATTGACGAATAAATAATATGTCCTTGCCCGCTACTTAATTTAGTAATGCGCGGATAATAGCAAACCGAAAAAATATCATGCCGCGCCAGATATTTATCATAAGCAAAATCATTAAACATCTCCGGCTGCTTTAACTCACAACTAAATTTTACAACATCGCCATATTGATATCTGGGGTAGTTATTGGTAGTAACTAATATTTTTCCCTCAACCACTAGTCCCTCCCCCTTACTAAGGGGGAGGTCAGGAGGGGGTGATACTTTATAACTTTTAACTTTCAACTTAGTGTTAGCCTCTCTTATATCCGGCTCGCTTATAATTATCGCTTCAACTTCAACTGTTTGAGAGTTATAATACCAGATCTTATCCGGCGTATTGGCCGGAATAGAGATAGAGAAACGCCATATACCAAAGAACATGAAAACAAATAACATTAAAACAA
>JAUVLY010000016.1 GCA_030600505.1 Candidatus Falkowiibacteriota bacterium | reverse complement strand
ATCAACTCCAAATCGTGAGCCCCCAGAGGCGTCGGCTCGGTAACCGCCAAAACCATGCCGCAAATTTGGAGTGCCGCGATTACCGGACAATGGGTTCCGGCAGCCGTATCAATAATAATATAATCGTATTCAGTTTTTTTCTTATCAATTATTTTGTTTAATGAATTAACCACCAACTCGGAAACAGGTTCATTGATTTTGAGCTCCCCGGACAAAAGATCAATACCGTGTTTCGTGCCTGTGTATATTTTTCCAACTTCTTTCTTATCCCAACTAATCGCCTTTTCCGGACAAACCAACGCGCAGGCGCCGCAGCCGTTGCACTGAGCAGACATAAAAAATGGATTCTGGCCCTTAACTAAAACAATAGCATTTGTTTTGCAAACCGCTGAACATAAACCACATTTTTTACATTTTGAATAATCCCATTTAGGAATTCTTTGCTCTACTTTTTTTCTTAATTTCCTTTTAATCCCCAAAAATAAATGATCATTAGGGCAATCAACGTCAGCATCAACTAAAAAAACTCTATTGTTTTGAGCCAATTTATAGGCCAAAGCAGTGGCCACGGTTGATTTGCCCGTACCGCCCTTACCGCCGCTTACGCCAATTATTTTCATATTTCATTTTTCAATTATTTTTCTTAAAAAATCAATGCCCGCAATTTTTTGTTAGATCCTCAAGTTTATCAACATTATTTATCATTTCTCCCACGGTTTTATAAGGGCCGGTTTTTAATAAAATATTCTTGGCCGTAAATAAATCAACCGCCCTCCGGCCCATGTCCTGGACAAAAATAATAGTCGGATCAACCGCCTCTATCACCTGGTCAACCGGAGATTTACTTAGATCACTATGATCCAATTTATTTTCTTTTATTGTCAATTTCTTCACGCTTGCGTCATACAAGCCAAAAAACGGGGCATGCCCAAAATGCAATGATATTTCCGAATCCTCTCCATTGTCGTCCATTAAAGGAACAAATATTCTTGGCCGATCAACGCTAATATTATTATTTTCTTTAGTGCCGGAAGAAAGAGTGTTCTCTTTGTTTTCAGCTAAATTATTATTAATATATTCGTTAATTGCCTCTTTAATTATTCCGGATTTTTTATACACCTCTATGCCTAATTGACTTAATACTTCCCCTGCCTTAGGCCCGATATCGCCGGTAATCAATGCCTTAACTTTTAAATTGCCGATCTGCTCGGCAGCGCTTAAGCCGGCCCCGCTGCCCTGAGATGCTCCAGTATTCTCAATTATCTGACTGTTTAATATTTCCCCATTATTAATTTCTACTACAGCAAAATACTTACATCTTCCAAAACGAGGATCAATTTCTGAGTCAAGAGAACCCTTGGCTGAAGAAACGCAAATTTTAAATATTTTATTGTCGTTTGAATTCATACTTTAAATTTAGCTTAATTAATAATTTTTATTGCTTTACCGTTTATCAAGGCTTCGGTAACTTTTGTACACGCCGATAACAAAATCCTCTGCAAAGTACTCTGCGAAGTTTTCATTCTTTTGGCGCATTCATTTTGGTCCAAACCGACAATATTTTTTAAACGCAGGGCCTCAATTTCTTCTGTTGTTAATTCCACTACTTCTAACTCGCACATCGGTACCCCGCGCGGCTTAAAATAATTAACCCGCGGATTAAAGCAAATATGCCGCTTAAGACGCGGCCGGCCTGATTGTCGCCTATGTCTATTATTCATATTCTAATTCTGATTCGTATGTGCCCCATTCGTAGTGGGGGCTTGCCAAAGGCAATAACACTAAGATTAGCCTCGCTTCAAAACAAGGAAGTGAGGCTATTTTTAGCTCTTTAAAGCCTCTTTCTCTTTTCTCACCTGGGCTAATTCTTCGCTAAGAATTTTTTCTTCCTGGTCTAATTCCGCTTTTTGGTCGGTTTCGGTTAATGATTGTCTGAACAATCCCCGTCCGCGGCCAAATCCACGGCCAACAGCATTCCAACCTCGTCTTATACCCCTTCCGCATGCTCCAAATCCTCTACCGGTCATTGGTCCAGCACCCTGGGGGCCTGTTTTGTCATATCCTGGCATATTTACCACCTCCATTCTAGTTTATATTTATAATATAACATACTTAAATCTATGTTATATTATGAGTATATACCCATAAGAATATTTTGTCAAGTCCTGCGGCTATACCACCAAGAAGCAATAAAAGTCGCGATCGGAACCGCTAAAATTAAACCAATTGAACCGGTCAGGGTGCGGACAATTTCCGTGGCAATCAGCTCGGTATTAATAGCCTGTTGCCAACTCGCAAAAGCGCTTGTACCGGAGCCAAAAAGGATAAGCAAAGGCAAAGAAGCACCGGCATAAGCCAGAAATAAAGTATTGGTCATAGAGGCAATGTGCGACACCCCAACTTGATATGCTTTTTTAAAAAGTTCTTTTTGGCTTAAGTGCTTATTGGCTAGTTTTAATTGCTCAACCGTTGAGACTTGCGAGATCACCACATCGTCCAATACGCCTAAAACTCCGATTATTATCCCGGCCAAAAGCAAGCCGGTTAAATCTATACTAGCGCCTTGAATGTTGAATAAAAACAAAGTTTCTTCACTGGCCGCTCCGGTCAAGCGAGCCAGAGAAACAAACAATTCTGAGAGTGTAATGGTTATTACCAGGCTTAGGAATATACTAAGGGCAGAAAGATGGGCGCGCGCCTTGATCCCTTCGGTAATATATATTATAGCTGCTAAAATAATAATGGAGCTAAAAAAAGTAACCATTATCGGGTTCGCGCCGGCCAAAATCTGGGGAATTAAATATTTAATAATTATAAAAAAAGTAATTGCCAGGGCGATAAGCGAACGCAAACCTTTTAATCGGCCGATGATAATAAGGGTTAGAAAAAAAGCCAATCCTAAAAATAGCAAACTTTTGCTGCGCACATAATCAATTACATAAAAATTTACTTCCCCGCTTGCGTCGTAGCTGGCCGCCATCATTACTTTGTCGCCCTTTTTATATTTCTGCGAATTTATTACATCCAGGTCGCTAATACCGTTAAATTCTATTTCTTTGTTCAGAAATTCCCCTTCCAAGCCGCGTAACTTTAAATATTGCTGACCATTCTCTTCCGCCAATATTTCAGTTACCTCAGCCTTAAAAATAACATCCTCATTAATGTCAGCCTGTGCCCAAGCAAAATTCGGAATGAATAATAATAGGAGTAATAATAAAAATATTATATTCTTCATATAAACCAATTGTAACAATAATAAAGCCAAAAAGCAAAAAACTGCACAAATGTGCAGTTTTTATTTTGTGGGCCGTATTGGGCTTGATTGGAACCTAATTATGCGAGAATTAGCAGAATGGCACGAATTATCATTGCAATTTATCTAACTTAGTATAATTCTCACAATTATTTTTTTCGTGCTCGTCTTGTATGTTAGCGCAAACCGCTATATCTTTCTTGGTGACTGCCACATTGTGATAACATTTATCTCTGGTGCCGTTACTTTCTATCCACTGGCAATGGCTAGCATCATTGCCTTGCAAAGCCGTTTCATAAATACAATAATACTTGCTATTATCACTCTCAAGTTCTGTGCAAATTTCACTATTTATATTTTGTTTAGCTGTCATAGTAATACATACCTTAAAATTGTCAGAATTTTTATCCATCTCAAAACAATACTTAGGTTCATTGTTTTTTTTAGCTAAAATCATAAAACAGAGTTCATACTGATTATTATCTATAATTTTTCCACACAAAACCGGATCTTTAATATTATTGGCAATATCAGAATAGCACTTATCTTTAATTTCAGAAACTTTAATTTTATCACAGGCATCAGAATTGTTGAATTTCTTAGCATGATTAAATAAGCACCAAGCTACCTCTCTTTTATCTTCAATTTGTTCACAAATAAAAAAATCTCCTGTTTCCTTAGCTATCCTATTCTTACATTGGTCTCTTTGGTAAGAATTTTTTATCGATTCACAAATCTCCACTTTACCCTCGACTAAAGCCGCTCTGGTGTAGCATTTAGCATTTAAGTAATCTTTGCTAATTTTATCGCAATATTCTTTGTCTCCCAGTTTATCAGCCATATGATCATAACACTTACTTTTTTCTTCTCCATCAATTATCAACTCACACATCTTATGGTCATCAGTATTCATAGCAAAACTAAGATAGCAAGAATCTTTGGTCCGGTCTTGACCTAATTCCGCACAAAGTGCAGAATCTTCTTTTTTATTGATAATTTCTCTTTTGCAATTATCCTGACCATTCGCACCATTAATCTTTTCACAAATCGTCATATCATCTTTGTTTTTAGCAATTCTACCGTAACAATCTCTTTGCTGTTTACCATCCTCCAATTCAGCGCAACTACTAGGATCACCAGTATTAACTCTTTCTTCCACTTCTTGATCAAAAAGAAAATCAGACAATGAACAACCAGACAATGTAGGCATGAGTATTATAAAAGTAACAACAAACAAAAAATTTTTCATACAAACTTTTTTAATTTATTTTTTTTATATATAACTAAAATATATGCTAATTTTACTCATTTGTAAAGTAACACAAGTTCCAAATCAAATTAAGCACTAAAAAAATAACTGCCTAAAATTGGCAGTTATTTTTATGCGGGCCGGGTAGGACTCGAAGGGGCGGAAGCCCCACGCCATCATTTTATACGAAGGGTGCAAAATATATTTTGACACTATGTAACAATACTAATTTTTTATAAAACATATAATCATAGTAAATTCTCGACACACCCAACTCTCAAATAAAATACAGCGCAAAAAGCGCCGTATTTTATTTGTGGGCCGGGTAGGACTCGAACCTACGTAGGCATAAGCCAGCAGATTTACAGTCTGCCCTCGTTGACCGCTTGAGTACCGACCCTTGTGTTAACTGGTAACAATTAACTTTTAACCATTAACTATTAACAATTAACTTGTAACAATTAACTATTTAAAATTATATGTTAAGGGTTAATTGTTAATTTGTTAATTGTTAAGTGTTACCTGTTAAATTGAGCCGAGACGGGGACTTGAACCCCGGACCCCTTCCTTACCATGGAAGTGCTCTACCACTGAGCTATCTCGGCCTCCCTTCGCATAAAGCTACGGAAGGTAAACTTAATAACAAAAAATACTGCCTAAGCATAAGGAACAGTACTATTATGTACTTTATTTAAAAAAAACCTACCCGCCTACAGCCTTACAGCCCTACCTCCTAAATTCACAACTCTTCCACCTGCTCCTTCCATTCGGCTAATTTTGTATTATCCGGATTTACCTCAAGTAGATTATTATAAGCTTCCAAAGCGTTTATTTTATCCTTATTCATTATACTGATTTCCAGCTTAATGTCAAGGTAACGGGGGTTATTTGGGGTTAATCTTAGGGCTTTATTTATTACTTTAATAGCATCATCGTAGCATTCTGTCTCTTTGTTGATCAGGCTAAGATCAAAATAGATTTCCGACATCCTCATTTTCATTTCCTCCAATTTGGCACTATTTTCCTCGTTCTCCTCATTTTGAACGGCAATTTTGAGTTCATCATAATCCTGCTCCAGTAGCTTAATAACATGCTCCAAAGTCTCCCTGCCCTCATGATAATCTTTCCGGTCATAATAAAGCTTTCCCAGATCCTTAAAAGCCGGCACATTCTTGGAGTCAATGCCGATTATTTCTATCAACTTGTTCTCTGCTTCGTCAAATAATTCTTTTTTCATCAACTCATCAGCGTCTATTTTCAGCCTATCCACTATATCCACACCCCCCTGCTCCTTACTCTCTTCCTGGTCATAAGAATTTTTAAATTCAACTAATTTTTTATAAATCCATTTGCTCCCGCTGACAGTGCCCTGGCCAATCGGAGTGAATACTCTCCCCACGCGATGAAAATATTTAAAATACGTCCGCTTCAGGCGATTGCCGATAATTTGCTCTTTAACCCTGGCCTCTCTTTCGGCCGGAATAGTATCAACATCCAAATTCGCCAACACGGCAAATTTGCGGACCACAATCACTATGATTATGGCCATACTAAAAAGAATTAAAATTAAGGGGATTATATTAAACATTCTATAGACGACAGACAACAGACGACAGACAACAGTCCCGAGTACTTGCGGCTGCTATCTGTTTTCTGCTATCTGTTTTCTTACTATGTTTCTATATCTTTAAATTTAATTTGTCCGGCACTGCCAAATAGCTTCATGGATTTAATAACTACCTCTTCTACCGCTTGGATAGTGGGCCGGAGTAAATTTCGCGGATCAGTCTCGTCCGGATTTTCTTTACACGATTTTTTAATTGTATCGGTAAAAGCGATCTTAATGTCACTCCCGATATTTATTATATCTACGCCTTCCTTGATAGAATTTACGATTATCTTGTCCGCGACCCCAGAGCCGCCATGCAGGACAAAGGGTATTTTTGTCCCGGCTATTATCTCTTTGAGAAGTTCTACCTTAACATCTTCATTATCATATACTCCATGAGCCGTGCCAATCGCGGCCGCAATCGTATCAACCTTGGTTTTGTTAACAAATTTTATCACCTCTTTCGGATCTGCGATAGGAATATTTTCAATTGTACCGTTTATGTTGCCGTGTCCGCCTATCATTGCCCCAACCTCGCCTTGCACCCACACGTGTTTATTGTGAGCCAATTCCACTACTTGCTTGGTAATGCTAATATTCTCATCCAAAGGCAAATGCGAAGCATCAATATGGACCGATGAAAAACCGTGCTTAATGCATTCAAACAAATTGGTTAAATCCTTACCATGGTCCAGATGAAGCGCGATCGGCACATTAGTCGCGATATTTTTTGCCACCGTGGATACAATATGGGTAATCGGCTTCAGACCCATATATTTTATCGCTCCTTCCGAAACCTGGATTATTGCCGCCGACTTAGCTTTCATCGCGGCATTTGCTACCCCCAAAACCGACTCTAAATTATGAATATTAAAAGCCCCCACCGCGTAATTGTGGGCTTGCGCATGCTTTACTATTTCTTTTATGTGTACCAGCATATATTAGACGACAGACAGCAGTAAACAGACGACAGTAAACAGTCTGTCAATTTAATTTTTAATAAATAATTTTAATATCATTCGCATGTGCCCCATTCGTAGAGGGGCTTTCGCGAAGCGAAAAAACATTATATAAGCGTCGCCTTAGCAACTTTATAAAATTCTTCCGGGTCCAGGCTGGCTCCACCGACCAGCAGTCCGCCCAAATCTTCAAGGCCGGTAAAACTTTTAACGTTTTTGGAGTTAATACTGCCGCCATAAATTATTTTAAAATTTTCATTCACTACCTTCATCCCAAACATGTCATTTAATGTCAAACGGACAATTTTGTGGGCATATTCAGCCTCAGAAGGCTCGATTGCCGTACCGGAACCAATTGCCCAGATCGGCTCATAGGCAACAACGATTTCCTGGCTAGCGGTAATATCAATACCGGAAAGAGCCTGCTGGATCTGATCATAAAGGACAAAATCACGGCGGTCGGTTTTTCTTTCATCCCAATTTTCGCCAATACAAACAATCGGTGTTAAGCCTTCAACCGCCATTATTGCTTTGATCTTCCGATGGATCATTTCATAATTCTCCATCATAAATTTACGCCTCTCCGAGTGGCCCAATATTACATATTCACAACCGGCCTCCACCAAGGTCAAAGGTGAAATTTCGCCGGTGTAGGAACCGCGCGTTTCCCAAAACACATTCTGGGCACCGACCATGATTTTGGAATCCTTTAAAATCTTTTTTACTTCCAAAAGGGACACAAAGTTAGGGCAAACAACTATTTTCCCATTATCGAAATCTTTAAATTTTTCTTTTATCCCTTTAGCCAAATCAAACGTCTCCTTTAAGCCTAATTTCATCTTCCAATTGGCGAAAATTATTCTCTTGGATTTCTTCATATATTATCTTTAATTAATAATTAAATTTTTACCCCCCCTCTCCTACAAATTATATCATCTCCACTCGTAATTCTCAAGCGTCCAGTCAAGCATATTATTGGTCATGGCAAAACGCCTAGGCGAGCTGCTCTCGCCCAAAACCACGGAAATTATTTCATTCTCATGTTCGTCTTTAAATTTAGTAGCCAAACAATAACCAGCTAAATCGGTATGGCCGGTTTTGCCGCCAATTAAAATAGCCTCTCCTTTGGGATATTCTTTTAATATCTTGTTTGTACTTTGCGCGGTGCGTACCTTGCCCCCCTTGGTGGTCAATACATAATTTTGGCGGCTAAGCGTACCGGCAATATATTTACTTGCCAAGGCCGTATTTAATAACTCGGCAACATCGCGAGCTGTAGAAACATTTCCAGCGCCCATTCCGATTGGATCCACAAAGCCGGTGTTTGTGAGCCCCAAGTCACGGGCCCTGGTATTCATGAGTAGTACAAACTCATCCAGCTCCAACCCGGTTGATCGGACCAGACCACGTGTGGCCGCGTTATCTGAGGCAATCAAGCTCAAGTTGAAAAGATCACTCACGCTAACTATATCCCCGCTTGACACATATACTCGCCCACCGTTTATCTGGTCTGAGGTAAGTACGCGATATTCCCTGTCCCAACCCGGATTATTATTCAAAAAAACCAAGGCTGTCATCAACTTAGTGATGCTGGCTACCGGCACTATTTTGTCGGCCTGTTCATTGTAAAGCTCAACTCCATTTTTAGGATCAATCACAAAAGCAACCACGTTTTCACATTCAAAAACCGACATTTCTGGCCGCGGATACGGAATCGGATCATGAGTGTCTGTCAGCTGCGGCAATCTAAAGCTCTCTTTAAATAAATCCGCAAATTGCCTGCTTGGCACTATATCTTCAACGCCCAACACCCGGCCGGCAGGAAAGTCAGTATCCAGGCGAGAATTATCTTGAAGCATCTGCGGTGTGCCAATAAAAAGAGTGCACATTAAAAGAGACGCGAAAAAAATTACAAAAACGTATGACATGGGGAGAAATAATAATTTCTAAATTATAATTTCTAATTTCGAATAAAAAAAACAAAGTTAGAAATTATAATTTAGTACTTAGAAATTACTCCACCTTATCTTTATTATCCTCTTTTTTTTCTTTATTGCTCTGTTGTTCACTGTCTAGTAAAACCCTGTCGATGGTGTCGTCTTTGTGCAGCCGTTCATAATCAGCCAACTCTTTAACGTCATTAATACCAAGAAAACGGATAAAATCAAAAGTGACCGTGTAATATATTTCCTTTTTTACCTTATCGGTTTTTGCCTCGACAAGCCCGCGCAGCAACAGATTTCTAATGATTAAGGCGCAATTAACACCCCGTATTCGATCCAAATCGATCTTTGATATCGGTCCGCGATAGGCAATAATAGTGAGCGCCTCCAGGCTCGGCCGCGAGAGCTCACCGGTGGTTTCATCTTTAATAAACTCCTGCACCACACGCGCGTTTTCCGACGAACTTACCATCTGAAATTTATTCCCGTTCTTAATTATCTGCACTCCGCGCTTGGTTTCTTTATACTCAAGAACTAATTCATCGCCGGCTTTTTTTATCTCTTCTTTTTTGGCCTTAAGCAAAACTGAAAGCTGGCTTATCGCCATCGGTTTAGCCGAAATAAATAAAAGAGATTCTATTTTTGATTTTAACATATTATTCACCTCTCCCCCCGGCCCCCTCTTCCTCTCCCCCAGCCCCTCTCCTAGACAGGAGAGGGGAGCAAAAGGAGAGGGGGAGATTATGGAAAGGGTTAATTTTTACTAATTAAAATGTCACCGAACATTTCCTCCTGCTCTAATATTACCTCTTGCTGGCGCATCATTTCCAGCATCGCTAAAAAACTGACAATTACCTCGGTTTTATTACTAGCCTGCCGGAGCACCTCATTAAAACTGGTTTTAATCCTATTTAAAAGCATCTTTTGAATATGTAATATTTTCTCCTCAATTGATATCTTATGGTCAATCGTTTTTTCTTCCAGTACTTCCGGAGGCTGAATTCTCCTTAAAAGCTCGGCAAATATTATTCTTACTTCGTCCTTTTTAAGCCCTTTAGGCGGCGCGAATAAATTTACATTATTTAGAAGCGCCCGGCGGTTAAATTCCCGGGCAAACATAAATATTTTCTTCCCTAATCTTTTCTGAATGCCTTTGCTGGCCTCAATAAATTCCCTATACATCTTAAGCTGCTGTTCCAACTCCTCTATTTCTTCTTCTTCCTCCGGGTATAGATACGGTAAAAGAGCCTTGGATTTTATCAAGAGCAACCTGGCGGCAACCACCAAAAAATCTGCCATGTCTTCCGGGTCTATATTACCATTAGACCGAATGTATCCAACGTACTGATCGGCTACTTTACTCATGCTCACCTGGGTAATATCCATCTCTTGGTGCTCAATAAGCTTCAGAAGCAAACTTAAAGGCCCTTCAAATTTTTCCAATTTAAATTGAATCATTAAATCTTATAAATCTTATAAAACCCTGCTAAAAAAAATTTAGCAAAGATTTATATGATTTATATGATTATTTTTTACTTTTCTTCTTCGGCTTAGTCACCTTCTGTTTCTTAACCACCTTCTTCTTCCCAAAACTTCCAACTATTGCTTTTTCCAGCTTAATAAAATCTTTCACTGCCATTTCCACCGAATGGTTGAATGAA
>JAUVLY010000131.1 GCA_030600505.1 Candidatus Falkowiibacteriota bacterium | reverse complement strand
AGATATGCTTATCCAGTTTTTTGAATTCCTCTTTCACGGATTTAACTCCCAGTTTGTCGGAAATATCAATCAGCGGACAGATAACAAAGATTTGTCTACCGGCCTTGATTTGCTTACGCATGAACTTATACGCGTCTATACGTTTATTTTCCGGTACCACAAAAGTATCGATTTTTTGTCGGCCTTTGGGCATTTCATTGATGATTGACAGGTCCAGGTCGCCGTAAAGGGCCAAAGCAAGCGAGCGGGGGATTGGGGTTGCGGTCATAGATAAAAAATGTGGAACTCGTAACTCATAACTCATAACTTGATTATTTGATTTTTGTGCCAGAGTTTTGCGTTGCTCCACGCCGAAGCGATGTTGTTCATCTATTATTACTAATCCTAGATTATTGAATTCTACTTTTTCGCTTATCAGGGCGTGGGTACCTATAATTAATTTTGAATTTTGAATTTTGAATTTTTCCGCCCTAGGCGGATCAGCCTTGGGCTGAGAATTTAGTTGATTGCTTTCTTTTTTACTTCTGGTTAATAATCCAATTGATATATCAAAGTTTTTTAAGAGTTTTTTTATAGTTTTATAATGTTGACAGGCTAATATCTCGGTGGGGACCATTAGGACGGCTTGGTTGCCATTTAGGGCGGTATTAAGCATAGCCATGACAGCTACAATGGTTTTACCGCTTCCCACGTCACCTTCCAAAAGGCGGGACATTGGGCGGGCTTTGCCCGTGTCCTGAATAATTTCCCAGGCCGCTTGTCTTTGGGCGTTGGTAAGCTTAAAGGGGAGGCTGGCGACAAATTTTTTAATCTCTTTTTCTTTAAATTTTTGTTTTTTTGCTTTGGCTTTATCCAGTTTTTGTTTTATTAAGAGAGACTGGAGTTGCAGGAGAAATAGTTCTTCAAAGCCAAGCCGTTTTCTGGCCGCTTCAACCTCGGCGTAGCTGGCAGGGAAGTGGATATATTCTATCGCGCGTGCCAGACTAATTAATTTTTGTGATTCAACTGTTTCTTTGGGCAGGGTGTCTGGGATTTTTTTAGCCAGCTTGATTACTTGTTTGCATAAAAAGCGGATTTGCTTTTGGGTTAGATTGGCAGTCAAATGATAGTTTGGCACCAGTCCCTGGGTGTGGGTTGGCGATATTCCACTGATCTTTTCATAAATTGGAGATTTCATGACCAGCCCGAGATTGTCGTCGCTAACCTTGCCGGAGAGCGAAACTTTGTCGCCAATATGCAAATTTTTGGCAATAAAGGGCTGGTTAAACCAAACAATTTTAATCTGTTCACTTTCGTCGTTTATAAGAGCTTCGGTAATATTCATTCGTTTACGCGGGCTTCTTTTATTTTGGATCAATTCAATTTGCCCGACAATATTGGCGTTGGTATTATTTTCCAGATCTTCAATTCTGGTAATTTTCCTAAAATCATCATAACGAAACGGAAAATAAAAAAGCAGGTCTTTAGTCGTTTCCAAATCCAGCCGTTTTAAGCGCGCGGCAATCGTTTTGCCAACACTATAAAGCTCTTCAATTTTGGTATCTAAATTTAACATAATTTAATATTAACATAAATAAAACCCAGCGAAAAGCTGGGTTTTTGTTTGTGCACCCGGCAGGAATCGAACCTACATTACAGCTTCCGCAAAGCTGTGTCCTATCCGTTGAACGACGGGTGCCGATAATAAATATTTTTTAGAAATAAAAAAATAGAGATATTGTTAAATTGTAAATATTCTCTATATTTTGAATATTTTTGATAAAGTTTCAGATAAAGGAGGGTCAGTTTGCTCTAAATCTTCTGGCAAATATTTTAGCAGATATTCACGAATTTGCAAGGGGTCTACTTTACCCAAATAAATAGATAACCGGTGCTTCAAAAAATTATTAAAGTTTAAGTATAAATGTTTTACTCCCATTCTGGGCTTGTAAATAATCGCGAAATCTTTAATTTCATCATAGTCGTAATAATTTTTCCCAATAAAAATACCATCTTCGGCTATTTTAATATCAACCGGATACGGATCGCTGCCATCGTGTAAAATAACAATCAAAGAAACAATAATAATAATTACGGCAAATAAAAAATTTCCGGTAATAAAGGCATAAAGCATTAAGAGGAAAGCGGTAGTAATTGCCGTAATGTACCATTTTTTACTTCTTTCATATTTCTCATATTCTGTTACATGCCACTGAGCCAATATCTCCCCATAATCATTACCTTGATTTGTGCTATTGTCAGGCATATTGTTGACAATTTACGTTAATTTATATATATTAATTATAACATTATTTAATGGACTAGTAAATATTTTTTACTAGTTATTTATTTTTTGGAGAGGTGCCTGCTTGTCCGCCGTAGCTTTGAC
>JAUVLY010000148.1 GCA_030600505.1 Candidatus Falkowiibacteriota bacterium | reverse complement strand
GGGGATTTATAATGATTATTATTGGAATTCTTCTTTTGTTTAAACCGGGCTGGATAATGTTTGGGTAACTCCCACGAATCAACGAATTTATTACAAATTTACGAATAAAATTTTTTGTGTCATCCTGAGCCCGCGTAGCGGGAAAAGGATCTCGTCTCTACATCCACGGGATTCTTCGCTTCGCTCAGAATGACACAAGGAACCAGGTTCATAGATGCAAAAAGCCATATTAAAAATAACAGTCTTCATCACTGGCGGGATTATTATGATTTATGAGTTGGTTGGTTCCCGCGTGTTAGCGCCGTATGTTGGTACGTCGCTTTTTGTTTGGACCAGTTTGATTGGGATCATTCTTGGCAGCCTTAGCCTGGGTTACGCCCTCGGCGGGCGCTTGGCTGATAAGAAGTTGTCGCATAGCATTTTATCCGCCATCCTTCTTATGGCCGGCATTTTTGTCGGTTTGACCACAGTTGGCAATAAAATAGTTTTAGCCTTAATCATTGATAATATTGTTGATATCAGGCTGGCTGCTAGCGTGGCTACGATAATACTTTTTGCGCCGGCCAGCGTGGCCCTGGGCATGGTTTCTCCTTATGTGATACGTTTGCATTTGAGTGATTTGGAGAGCAGCGGGCGCGTGGTCGGCACCCTTTACGCTCTTTCAACGCTAGGGAGCATTGCCGGTACTTTTTTAGCCGGCTTTTGGCTGATTCCATTTTTCGGCACGACGCGGATTCTACTTATTATTATGATCATGCTTGGCTTAGCCGCGCTTTTGGTCAGCCATAAGCGACTGGCAAAAACTAAAATTATTTTTTTGATTTTAATAATTAGCGTTTTAATTAATTTTAAGCCAATTACTTATATATTTTCCAATCCAAATTTGATTGACGTAGATACCGCTTATAATCGGATATGGATCGCGGATATTATAGATAAACGTGTAGGGCGTCCTTTGCGTATGTTAGTAACAGATCCGCATGGGATTCAAGGTGCGGTTTACTTGGATGATCCCAGGGAGCTGGCTCTATCTTACTCAAAGTTTTTTCGTCTGTCTTATCATTTTGCGCCTAGCGCTCGCGACGCCCTTTTGATTGGCGGCGGCACCTATTCAATATCAGGCGATTTTGTCCGTCAATACGCGGAAGCGAAGCTAACGGTTATTGAGCTGGACCCACAAGTAACCGAACTAGCCAGAAAACATTTTTATTTTGAAGATAATGAGCGCATCACTATCAAGCATCAAGATGGGCGGGTGTTTTTAAACCAAAACCAGGACAAATTTGATATTGTTTATCTGGATGCTTATGGTTCGCATATCTCTGTTCCCTTTCATCTAACCACGGCCGAAGCCTTGGCCCATATTTATGAGTCATTAAATGATAATGGAATAGTGGTTGCTAATTTGGTGTCCGGATTGACCGGCGAAAAAGGTAAATTCTTCCAAGCCGAATTTAACACTTACGAAAGCATCTTTCCCCAAGTTATGGTGTTCCCGGTAAACGAGCCGGACAAATTGGAAAACTTACAAAATATAGTGCTGGTTGCGTTTAAAAATGAAACCGACATTGGTTTAATAAGTGAGGATCAGGAGATTAGTTCGTATCTTAGTAATTATCGAGAGATTAATATTGATTCAGACGCAATAATCCTTACAGATGATTATGCCCCGGTTGATTATTTTACTTTGAATTTGCTTTAAAATTTTATACTTTCTT
>JAUVLY010000105.1 GCA_030600505.1 Candidatus Falkowiibacteriota bacterium | reverse complement strand
TTATCCCTCAGCATTTCAATCCTTACCACCGATTCGCCGGTGGCTAAATAAATATCTATTCGGTCACCTTTAACTTTGAATTGCCCGCGATAAAAAGCAATATCGTTGCGTTCATACTGGATAGATGTTAATTGCCGCAGCAGCTCATTACGCTTGATTTTTTGATCGGTTTTAAATTCTCGCCCCATACTTTCATAGTCTTTTTTTTCGCCAATCCCATAAATGCAGGATACCGAGGCCACGATCAAAACATCGCGCCGATTTATTAGCGATTGGGTTGCAGCGTGCCGCAAACGGTCAATCTCTTCATTAATGGTGGCCTCTTTTTCAATGTATGTATCAGTGTGGGGGATATAGGCCTCGGGCTGGTAATAGTCATAGTAGGAGACAAAGTAGTGAACCGCGTTAGTGGGGAAGAATTGTTTGAATTCGCCGTAGAGCTGGGCCGCTAAAGTTTTATTGTGCGATATTATTAAAGTTGGTTTTTGGATTTTGGCTATCACATTGGCCATAGTAAAAGTCTTGCCACTGCCAGTTACACCCAACAAAGTCTGCTCTTTTTGCTTGGCTTCAAGCCCGGCTAGCAATTTTTTTATCGCTTGCGGTTGATCGCCGGCAGGCTTGAATTTGGATTGTAATTTGAATTTATTCATTTTAAATATACTAAGCTTATATTTTATCATTAATATTTGAAAACGAAAAGAGGACCCAGTTTACCAGAACGGTAATTTATATGGATCCTCCCAGTTGTTCAAAATGTGCATTTTAGAGCTCCTTTCGTTCTAAAAAGGACAAGATGTTTGTGGGGATTATATTAGATGATTTATGTTTTGCTGCTTAAATTGCATATCTTTATTTTTGTTGGGAAGTTATTGCTTCAAATACGACTTTTAAGGTGCTGGCACCTTGGTCTCCTCACTGGGAGCGATAGCAATGAATCAATAAATTCTATATTAAAGATATATTAAGCAACTTATATGAAGAACATAAAAATATATTATAACACATTAAAAAATAATTGCAAGTAAAATTTTTGACATTTTGGCTTAAAAAGGCTAAAATAATCGTGTAAATATTAGTTGATTTTTATTTTATGGCAAACAAAAATAACCAAAAACAAGAAGAATTTCCTAAAAGCGATGTTGCTAAAATAGAGGAGAAAATTGTTGATTTTTGGGAAAAGTCCAAGACTTTTGAAAAATCCGTATCCAAAGAAGCACCTCAATGTGACTATGTTTTTTATGACGGTCCGCCTTTTGGTACCGGTGAGCCGCATTATGGGCATATTTTATCCAGTGTAGCCAAAGATGTAGTGCCGCGTTACTTCACCATGAAAGGCTACCGGGTAGAACGGCGTTGGGGCTGGGACTGTCATGGCTTGCCGATAGAGAATATTATTGAGAAAGACATGGGTATTAGCGGTAAAAAAGAGATTGAAGAAATGGGAATAGATAAGTTTAACGAAGCCTGCCGGGCGCGGGTACTAGAATATGCTGATGTCTGGGATGTGATGGTTAAACGGATTGCCCGCTGGGTAGAGTTTAAGAATTCGTACAAAACCATGGATCCGGAATTCATGGAGTCGGTTTGGTGGGGTTTTAAAGAGCTTTGGAAAAAAGATTTAATTTACCAGGGCCGCAAAGTTTTGCTTTATTGTCCGCGTTGCGAAACCCCGATAAGCAATTTTGAAGTGGCCATGGATAATAGTTACAAGGAGATCACTGAGTCATCGGTATATGTAAAGTTTAAAGTCACGAATCTGAACGAATTTGAAACGAATATAGCGAATACTGATAAAAATTTTTCAGTTTATATTTTAGCCTGGACGACTACGCCTTGGACTTTGCCGGGGAATGTTGCCTTGGCAGTGGGGAAAGATTTGGATTATGCAATGGTTAAGCAGGGTGAGAATTTTTATGTACTGGCTAAAGAACGTTTGGAAGTGATTGAAGGGGATTATGAGTTAATTAAAGAGTTTAAAGGTAAAGAGTTGGTGGGATTAGAATATGAACCTTTGTTTGATGTGCCGGCTTTGCGTGATAGCGGGAAGAAAGTTTATATAGTGGCAGACGCGGATTTTGTTACTACTGAGGACGGTACCGGCGTGGTTCATACAGCCGTGGTTTATGGTGAGGACGATTATAATTTCGGTCTTAAACTGGATATGCCCATAGTTCCGGCCCTGGATGAGAAAGGGCATTTTAATGATACTGTTCCCCAGTTTAAAGGGATGTATTTTAAAAAGGCGGATAAAGAAATAATCAAGGATTTGGATAAGCGCGGTTTGCTTTTTAGGGCAGTTGATTACGCGCACAGTTATCCGCATTGTCATCGCTGTGAAACTCAATTATTTTATAACGCGATTCCGGCCTGGTTTTTATCAATTGAGAAAATTAGAAAAGATTTGATCAAACAAAACAAGAATATTAATTGGTATCCTGAGCACTTAAAAGAGGGTAGGTTCAAGATCGGGATTGAGCAGGCCCCGGACTGGAATATTTCCCGTAACCGCTACTTTGCTACCCCCATGCCGATTTGGGAGTGTGATAAATGTGAGAGAAGAGAAGTGATTGGTTCAATAGAAGAGCTTCAAAAGAAAAGCAATAAACAAGACATTAGTGATATCCATTCTCATTTTATTGATGATTTATCTTGGCAATGTCCCAAATGTGATGGGACAATGAAGCGCATTAAAGAAGTATTTGATTGTTGGGTGGAGTCCGGCTCCATGAGTTTTGCCCAGCACCATTACCCATTTAAAAATAAGAAAAAGTTTGAAAGCACTTTTCCGGCGCAATATATTAGTGAATACATTCCCCAGACCAGAGCCTGGTTTTATGTGATGCATGTGATGAGTACAGCCTTGTTTAATAAAAATAGTTTTGAAAATGTGGTAACTACCGGTGTGATATTAAACGAGGCAGGCAAGAAAATGAGTAAATCAAAAAAGAATTATCCGGATCCCTGGAAGGTGATTAATCAGTTTGGCGTAGATTCTCTGCGCTACTATTTAATGAGCTCAACCCTAATGCATGCCGGTAATTTATTTTTCAGTGAGCGGGAACTTAGGGATGTGTTTAGGAAGAATATAATGATGACCATGAATGTATATCGTTTTTATTCTATGTTCGCGCCAGTCGCGAATGAT
>JAUVLY010000026.1 GCA_030600505.1 Candidatus Falkowiibacteriota bacterium | reverse complement strand
ATAGCGAAAACTTCGCGGTTTTGCTCCAAGGAGCTAAAAGCGGTAATCAAGGCACCGGAGCGCGCCGCTGCTTCTATTACCAAAGTGCCCAGGCTCATGCCGGAAATAATTCGGTTGCGCTGGGGAAAGTTTGAGCGAAATGGCTGGGTAAACAAAGGGAATTCACTGATTATCGCCCCGCCTCTGTCAATTATTTTGTCTGCCAAAGAACGGTTTGTGCCGGGGTAAATGCTATTTTTATCCAGACCGGTACCAAGCACGGCAATGGTCCGTCCGCCTGCCTTAAGGCAGGCGTGGTGGGCAATAGCGTCAATCCCCAGGGCCAGGCCGCTTACTATGGTTAATTTATTTTGGGCAAGATCCCTGACTATTTCATCGGTAACACGCTGGCCATAGGGTGAAAATTTGCGGGTGCCAACCACGGCAATGGCATATTCGTCGTCACTTTTAAGCTCGCCCTTTAAGTAGAACAGGGCCGGCGGGTCATATATCTCTTTAAGTAGCGCAGGATAGCGTTCATCACCCAGGGCAATAACTTGAATATTTTCGGTCTTAAGAATATTTAATAATTTATCCAGATCAATACTAGCGCGAATAGAAATAAATTCTGAGGCAATACGCTCCTTAATGCCGGCTTTAACAATTTCGTTAAGCGGGGACTCAAAAGCTTGCTTGGCGTTTTCAAAATAAGATAATAAAAGCTTTAGCCGTTTAGGGCCGAATTTAGGAAAATGGGAAAGGCCGATTAAATATTTGTTTTCTTCATTTGAATATTCCATTGGCCTGTTTAGATTTTTATCTAATTTTAGGTAAAAAAAATCAGCGAAAGGTTGTTTTATTATTTATCCATTGACAGTTTGCATGAATTATGCTAAAGTGCAAGATTGAAATCTGAAGTTATTTTCCCTAACGGGAAAAGCCGCGCTACAAATGCGGCACATGCGAATTTTTGGCCGACAGATTACTGCTTGCCAACGTCTTGATTTTTTAAATGCTTATCCTCCTTGGGCGTTTATAATTCATTATCGTCTGGCGGGCAGTAATTTGCGTGAGTCAGAAGATAAGCATTTGCGCTGTGCTTAATTATTTTTTATAATAACATATAACGCTCTTGCGCCACAAGTGTCCATGCCATTACCTAGGAGTGGACCCGAAGTAGCTACCCTCCTTGCTGCCAACGGTCCTAATTGGGGGTTTTCCTCCTGCTTCTAGGTATTGATATGGATATTTGTTTGTTCATTCCAATTTATTCCGCACGTGGGTGCGTGCATCTGACCTTAAGCCACGATGTCTTCCACTAAAAGTCGGGACTATTGCTTTCTCCACAACGCCCTATCGTGCGGAATATTTTTTAAAGCCTTAGTTGTAAAATACAATTGAGGCTTTTTTATTTGTCTTGCTACTGAATTAATTCAGTAGCAATTTTTTTTATTAAATTTTCTAGCTCAGTCAGTTCTTCCTCAGAAAAACGGGCCAGAACATAATCCGTGGTTGCCATTTGCTTTGGTTTATCGCCCTTGACGCCAATCCTAATTCTATGGAAATTTTTCGTTTTAAGATGCTGGATAATTGATCCAACCCCTTTGTGTCCGGCGGAGCGGGAACCAATTGACTCTTTAATTTTTCCAAATTCAATATCAATGTCATCGTGAATGACGGTTAATACACCCGAGAGGTCAATGTTTTTTATCGCAATCAAACCAAGTTTTTTTGGCAGTATTTTATAATAATCCAAGACCGTGCGGATAGCTGTTCCGGAGTTGTTCATGAATGTCAGCGGTTTAATATAAAGAGTGTCACCATCTTTAATAAGCAGGGCATTGAATTTTTTATTCTCTTTCCACTCCAGATTTTTTTCTTTAGCGATTTTGTCAATCGCCATAAAGCCAGCGTTGTGGCGGGTATTATTATATTTTTCTCCGGGATTTCCCAGACCGACTATAATTTTCATAATTATAATATTTAATGTTGGAGCTAGGCCTCTGGCCTGCGACCTTCGAAACGATAAAATTTCGCGGGCGGGACGCCCTGCTCAAACAAAGATATGTTGGAGCTAGGCCTCTGGCCTGCGACCTTAAAAGCGCCAAAGCTCGCGGGCGGGACGCCCTGCTCGAACGTTATGGTTTCGCTATTTTTAAATCCTCGTGTTGGCCATGCACGTTTTTATTTCTCTCTACAAAAACATTGATTGGCGTACCTAGAAATCCGTATTTTTTTCTAAGTTGATTTTCTATAAAGCGGAGATATGATTCATTTAAAGTGTCTTTCTGGCTGATGCGGACCTTGAAAACCGGTGGATTAGTGTCTACCTGGGCCAGTTCATATATCCGCGGCCTTTTTATGCCCTTGGCTTTTGCCGGCCGGTGGATTTTTACTATCTTGTTTAAGAATTTGTTTAAAGAATTTGCTTTTATTGTAATATGCCTGGCCTGGTATATTTCCAGGGCCAGATCCAGAATCTTTTCTGTTTTGGAGCCGGTCAAGGCTGAGATAAATTGGATCGGGACCCACTGGGCAAAAGGTAGGGCAATATTTATTTCCCGGGTGTAGTGCTTAGTGTCTTTATCTTTAATAAGATCCCACTTATTGGCAATGATTATTAAACTGGTTTGTTTTTTAACGATCTCTTCAAGTAGCTTGGACTCTTGCTTGGTTAGACCCTCATTGATGTCAATGACCAGGAGGGCAAGGTCAGACTTTTTTATCACGGCTAAGGATTTAAGGATACTGAATTTTTCCAAAGTGTTTTTATTTTTTGCCTGTTTGGCGCTTTGCCGGCCCTTTTTGCTGATGCCGGCCGTGTCAATCAGGGTAAAAATATTTTTTTTGTACTTTATCTCTATATCCTGCGGTTCGCGGGTAGTGTGGGGGGTTGGAGAGACGATGATCCTTTCTTCGCCCAGTAGTGAGTTAACCAGGCTGGATTTGCCGACATTGGGTTTGCCGATGATGGCGATGTTGATAGTTTCGTCCTCTTCTTTTTCCTCTCCCCCGGCCCCTCTCCTAGTCAGGAGAGGGGAGACTGGGAGTTTGCTGGTTATTTCGTCCAGCAGGTCGCCGGTGCCGGAGCCGTTGGCGGCGGAGACCGCTAAAGGTTCACCAATACCAAGTTTATTAAATTCACTGGACTGGGTGCGCAGTTTGGGATTATCAGCCTTATTGGCGACCAGCATAATTTTCTTTTTGTCCTTAATAGTTTTCATGAGGAATTTGACCAGCTCTTTATCAGTTGGTAAAAGTCCGTCGCGGGCATCTACCAAAAACAATATAAAATCAGCCCGTGCAAGTAGTCCGCGGGCTTGTTTTTGGACTTCAGCTTCAATATCGGTGGTTTGGAGTTTTTTTTCGGTAAGAAATTTAATATCCATTATGCCGCCAGTGTCTACTAAATCCATGGTCTTTCCTTGCCATTCGACTTGCGCCCAATTCGCGTCCCGGGTAGTGCCGGCAATATCACTGATCAGGGCTTGGTGTTTCTCAATCAAGCAGTTAAAAAGTGTAGATTTGCCAACGTTAGTTCGGCCGAATATGACCACCAGGGGTAGGTTTTTTTTGTCATAATTCATAAAAAGTAATCTCTTATATAAAATCCCAAATTACAAATAGCAAATAAATTCCAATATTCAAATTACAAATTCAAAACAGTTTTAATCATTGGAGCTTTGAATTTGGTGCTTATTTGTTATTTGGAATTTGTTATTTTTTAGATAAAGATTTTGTATATTATGAGTTTTAGTTATTATTTGTATCAATCAAATTTTCCGGATTTTCCGTACCTGATTTAGTGGGATCAGCTTCTTGCCCGAGGATAAGGATAAAGTCCGGCTGAATCGGGTTGGTTTCGGTTTTTAATTCTTGAGAGATCTCATCTACCAGCCAGTCCGGCAGGCTAAAAGAGACATTGGCGTTGGTATAATTTTTTAATATTTTGAGTGATTCTGACTTCTCGCCATAGCTAAGGTCGTATATTATTGACTTCTGGAAATTTTGCCGGCTGGAGTTGCCGACACGGATAACCGTAAAGCCGATTTTTTCCAGATCCAATGCCATTTGCAAAGCCAGGCCATTTATCCAGGTGCCGTTGCGCACCTCAATAGTTGAGCGTTCACCAACTACAATATTTTTTTGCTCAATCGGGGCGTCAGAAAAAATGTTATTGATAAAATATTGGATTTCCGCGAAATCACCGCTCCGGGGAACCAGGACATAGGCCCCTTCTTCGGTGATAGTGTCTATTAATAAGCCATTCGGGCTATTGTCAAGTACCCGCATCACAATATCCCCTTTGTTGACGTTGCTCCAATTATCCCACATTTTTATCATTTCCCAGGTTTTAAGATTAGTGGAAATATGCTCGTTTAATTCACCGATTATATTGATTATTTTGCTTGGGCTGAGCAATGTGGAACGGGAGAGAAGTTTGTCCTTGGCCGCTGCTATAATTATTTGTTGGCGCCGGGCGCGGGCAAAGTCGGATCCTTCACTCCCAAGTGCATGCCGGGAACGGGCGTATTTAAGAGCCAAGCTGCCGTCCATGTGTTGGAGGCCGGCTTTAATGTGCAGGTGCTCGAATCGGGCTTCATAGTCTTCGTCTTTTTCCCTGCCCATTACCGGATAACGGTAGTCGTTAAGGGTACGCTCAACATTAACGTCAAGCCCTCCCATTTCATCAACAATATTAATAAAGCCGGTAAAATCAACGCGTACGTAGTAGTCGATTGGCATACTTAGAACATCGCTAACCGCTTGGCTAATAGCCAGACCGCCGCTGCCGCTTGACTCCATTTCGGCATAAGCATTTATGCTGTTAATTTTTTGGTAGCCCATGTCTTCTACCGGTACGGTCAGGTCGCGGGGAAGGGAAACAAAGGCCACTTTTTGGCTGGACGGCTCCAGACTCACGAGCATGATCGTGTCGGTTAAATAACCACCTTCATGTTTAATGCCACCTTGCCCAAGCAATAGAATATTAATCCGGTCGGTATTTTCACCTTTTAGCGCCCGGTCGGCGCTTTCGGCTAAGTGCTTTAATTGTTTGACGATTGGCAGATTGGCAAACCAAGAGCTAGAGCCCTGCTCGGAGGTTGATACCTGATTGGAAAAAACTACTAATACCGTAAAAATAAACACCATAAATATTCCGACAAATTTGATCGGTTTTTTTGGTAAACGCTTGGGGCTGGGTTTATGTTTTCCGGCCAAGTCTATATTGGTTTCCCTTTTTTTTATTTTTCGGACCGGCACTATTTGTTCTTTATGATAACTATCACTCATGGATGTACTATTATTAATTAATAATCCCACAAATCAATAAATCCAGCTGTAAACTACACTCACACTCAAATCTACAAATGTATTCAAATCTACGAATAAATATAGAAAGCACTCAAGTCTACGAATTTAATTCAAATCTACAAATAAATTAATAAATCGATTTTATTTGTAGATTTGTAGCTATATTTGTAGATTTGAGTGCAGATAATTAACTTGATTATATCGGGAAATATGTATTTTGGCAATCCCTCCCCCCCCTAGCCCCCTCTCCCAAGCGGGAGAGGGAGAAATTTAAGCAGAGGGTGAGGGTGAGGGTATTGATTTATTCAAAAGCTTGTGTTATAGTGAAGAAGATTAAATAATAAAAAATACGTAATTAAGATAGCAAATAAGGCGAATAACGTTCTAGTTATTCTTGTTTAATTTGTACTTGTTTATGTTTTGTTTATAGATCCCAATGCTTAAAAATTTTTTTAGCTTTGTTTTCGAGTTGGTAAAAATAGTCGTAATATCGCTGGTAATTATTATTCCGGTAAGATATTTTTTGATCCAGCCGTTTTATGTCAAGGGCGCTTCAATGGAGCCGAATTTTTACGATCATGAATATTTGATCATTGATGAAATATCTTATCGTTTTAATGAGCCAAGGCGCGGTGATATAGTGGTTTTTCGCTACCCCCGTAATCCGCAGGAATATTTTATTAAGCGCTTGATCGGCCTGCCCGGCGATGAAATTAAAATAAAGGACGGCTATGTTTATATTTCCAATGATGACAGTCCTGATTGGATTTGTTTAGATGAGCCTTATTTGTCTCCAGGAGTAAAGACCTACGGTTTAAGTGAGGAAGTAGTGACTTTGGGCGATGATGAATTTTATGTTTTGGGTGATAATCGTAATTCCAGTAAAGACTCACGCAGCTTTGGCCCGGTAAATCGGAGCTATGTTACCGGCCGGGTTTTGCTACGCGGTTGGCCCTTTGACCGGATACAATTATTTGAGGCCCCGGTTTATGAATTGTAATTGTAGTAAACAGTAAATAGTAAACAGACGACAAAAATGCGAATATTTTTTTTATTAAAAATTGCCGCCTGTTTACTGTTTACTGTCGTCTAAAACGTGAAATTAAATTATAAGTAATTAAGTAGTTCGAAATATTGTTACTCCTCCTGATGAGTAAAATACAAAATATGTACAAAAAAGCAATAAACAAAAATAACAGTAAGGACATGGCCGATTTCAAACCTCGCCGTGACAGTAAGCACGCGCGGCTCAAGGGGATGAAGGATGTGTTGTTTGACGAATATCGTTATTATCGTTTACTGATAAACAAGGCTAATGATTTGGCGCAAGTCTACGGCTTTAATCGAATTGAGACCCCGGTACTGGAGCGTTCTAAGCTTTATGAACGTTCAACCGGCAAGGATACGGATATTGTCTCAAAAGAGATGTATAATTTTGTTGATAAAGGCGGGGATAAGATAGCCCTCAGACCGGAGGCTACCCCTAGTCTGGCCCGAGCCTATATTGAACACGGTATGTTTAATATGCCGCAGCCGGTAAAAATGTATTGGCTTGGTCCGCTTTTCCGGCACGAAAAGCCGCAGTCCGGCCGTTATCGCCAGCATACGCAGTTTGATTTGGAGATTTTTGGTGATCCTAGCCCGGTGGCTGATACCCAGTTGATATTGATCGCCTATAATTTTTATTCTGAATTACAAATAAACGTCCAGGTACAAATAAACAGTCTGGGAGACAAAGAGGACCGTGGAGAGTATATCACGCAGTTAACGGAATTCTACAAAGAAAGGGGCAAGCGCTCGAAACTTTGCAACGATTGTAAGCGCCGTTTTCTTAAAAATCCCCTGCGTTTGTTGGATTGTAAAGAACCGGATTGTATAGCGATTCGTGAAGATGCTCCGCAGATCGTGGATTTTTTAGGGAATAATGCCAGGGACCATTTTATAAAAGTATTGGAATATTTAGATGAATTGGAAGTGCCGTATAATCTTAATCCGTTTTTGGTGCGTGGCTTGGATTATTATAACCGGACGGTTTTTGAGATCACCCCGGTCATAGACGATCTTGGGAACGATGAGAATGGTTCGATAAGCCAAAAGCGGCAGATTTCTCTTGGCGGCGGCGGCCGTTATGACGACCTGGTGGAAAAGATGGGCGGACGCCCAACTCCGGGTTGCGGCTTTGGCCTGGGACTAGAGCGGATAGTGCAGAAAATAAAAGAAAAGAATATTCCTTTACACAAAGACAAAGAGCCGATTATATTCTTAGCCCAATTGGGCGATCAGGCGCGTCGGAAAATGATGGTGATGTTTGAGGAAATGCGCCGCGGCGGTTACAAGGTCCGGCAAGCTTTTACCAAAGACAGCCTCAAAGCCCAGCTGGAGGAGGCAAACCGTATTGGGGCTAAACATAGCCTTATTTTGGGCCAAAAAGAATTAATTGACGGCACGATAATAATTCGTGATATGGATTCCGGTACCCAGGAAGTAATTGACACGAAAAAAGTAAATTCAGAATTGGCTAAACGGCTTGAGGAAAATAAAGAAATAAGCAATAAATAGTATAAAAAATTATTATTATATTACTAAGATTATAAATTCTAGAAAGGCAGGTGCAACAAGTGGTAGAGTTTAAACGTAAAAAGGGAGAAAGTTTCGAAGCGTTTTTAAGGCGTTTTAATAAAACTTTAATAAAAAGCCGCAAATTAAATGAAGTTCGCGGCCGCCGCTTCCTACAGCCCAAGAAGAACAAGAGTAAGCAAAAAGAATCCGCTTTAATGGGTAGAAAGATCAAAGAAAAAAATGAATATTTAAGAAAGATCGGCAAGCTCAAAGAAGAGCCTCGCCGGCGTTGGTAGTCATCGTGCTTCGCACATCCCGCAACTACGAATGCGGGTCATGCGAATATTATTTTTATGTCTTTGATTAAAGATATTAGCCAGGATATTATTAAGGCAATGAAGGCTAAGGATGCAGTCAAATTGTCTACTTTGCGTATGCTTTTGGCTGCCCTTAAGAATAAAAAAATTGAGTTAAAGCAAGAGGATGAATTGAATGACGAACAGGTATTGGGGGTTATAAAAACCGAAGTTAAAAAACGCAAGGATTCAATCATCGCCTACAAAGAAGGCGGTCGTGACGATTTAGTTAAGAAAGAAAACTCGGAACTAGAGATACTTGGTAAATATATGCCGGAGCAGATGAGTGAAGAAGCGATAAGTGATGTGGTTGGGAAAATAGTTTCCGGTTTGGGTGAAGTCGGCCCAGCGGATTTTGGCAAGGTAATGGGCGCGGCTATGAAAGAATTAAAGGGCCAGGCTGATGGTACAATTGTTAGTGAAGCGGTGAAGAAGGTTTTGAACGAGTAGAAATAAGAATAAAAAGATAAATAAGATAGATAAAAATCACCTTTTCCAAAGGTGGTTTTTTTTGGATAATTTTGTCAAACAAGAATGAGACACAAAACAGAAAAACAATATCGTTTACCAAATCACAATTATTTAGATAATGGTTGGTATTTTGTAACATTTTGCACGCAAGGCAAAGAAGATAATTTAGGCAATGTTATTGCCTGCGCTAATGATTCTTTTGTTGATTTATCTGATATCGGAAAAATCGTGAATAAATATTGGCAAGAATTGCCAAATCGTTTTTTAGAAATTAAATTGGATGAATATATTATTATGCCTAACCATATTCATGGGATTATTAATATCCGTAGGCATTTGATTTATCAAATGCCTACGGATACGCCCGTGAATTTGATAAATCAAATTCCTACGGATACACAAAATCAAACGCCCGTGAATTTGATAAATCAAATTCCCACGCGGATAAATCAAACGCCGGCGCGAACAAACCAAATATCGGCGAATGATCGAATCCCCGTGAATTTGATAAATCAAATACCCACGGATACGAAAAATAAAAAAAATAATCAGGATATTTTCCGTTCCGGGATAAAAAATAATCCAATGGAAATGAAAAAAAATTCATTGGGTAAAATTATACGATATTTTAAAGGTTTATCAACCTATAATATTAGGCGTATTTATCCAAATTTCGCGTGGCAACCACGATTTCATGATCGGGTCATCAGAAATCAGGGCGAATTAAACCGGATCAGGGATTATATAATCAAAAATCCATCGGCGTGGCATCGGGACCGGAATCTGCCCATCAATAAGGCAGGCGATTTAAAAACGTTTGAGAAAAAGTGAGATAATTGCTAC